>CABTYY010000006.1:0-36168 GCA_902489125.1 uncultured Veillonella sp. | reverse complement strand
TCCCGTGTATCTGGGGTGGCACTGTCAATGATTATCGTACCAACGCTATTGATTTGGGGCGCTAACGCGATTGATGTTATTGCCTTTATGCTGCTATTTGTGGTGTACAACAACTTTACAATGGAAACACAAGATGTTCGTTTAGACTATAAAGATCTTGTATTATTCCCTAAATGGCGTCTATGTATTCCATTTATTTTGAGTTTAGTTGCTGCGTTCTTTGTGCCAGCTGCAGGGATTGCCATCTTTATGGCCTGCTTTGTCCTAGAATTGTTAGCTACTGTATACAAACGCATTCCAGAAAATAAACGACCTCGCTTGCATCGCGTTATTGTTACATCCGTTTTAAGTGCTGTTGTAACTGCTGTAGGTGCTTATGCGGGCCCTAAAATTCCTAGTGAATACTATTTCATCTGCGCTGGTTTAGCTATCTTAATTATTACAGGCTTTGCTTGGTACGTAGGCAATCATCGAGATGCTTTTAGAAGTGCATGGGAAACAATTTGGGCTGACTTCAACTTGTTCTTGGGTATGTTTGGCGTAGAAGCCTCTTATTATCCAGCAGCGCTTACGCGTTCCATTCCTAATCCAATGGACCGTATGTTACCAATGATTACAGTAGTAGGTGGATACGCTGGTCTTATGGTGGTATTTGGTGTTTACAATATCTTCTCCATACCATCTTTAATTACCGCTATTGGTGCGGCTATTGGCATTCGTCTCTTTGGTATGTATGAGTTTCCACGTCATGGCAGCTTCTCCTACTTAGCGATTGGCTTTGCTGTAGCTGCTGTTGTATGCTTGTATCTCGTATCTCCTACACCAGTAGGCTTTGATCATATTAATACATTAGTATCTCAACCAATTGGTCAATAAAGACTGCATATGATTAGTAGGTGACTACTGATGTAATGCTTAGTCTGTTAGTTAATGGATTTGGATATGTGATATAGTTCATATATTATGCTGAAAGTTGAGTTCATACTAGATTGTGAAAGGGGTTGATGCTCTGTGGCAGAAACAATTGAAACGAGACCATTTCCACCGTTCTTACCAAAGAATACGACGGTAATGATGATGGGGACATTCCCACCAACTTCCGAAAAGCGATCTATGGAATTTCATTATCCTAACTTTCAAAATGACATGTGGCGCGTATATGGCTTAGTATTCTTTGATGATAAGGAACACTTTAGAAAAGGGGAGGAAAAAGCCTTTGATGCGGATAAGATTAAAGCGTTCTTATCTGAAGCAGGGATTGCTTCTTGTCCTACTGTATTAAAAGCTATACGCGAAAAGGGGAATGCATCAGATGCATTTCTCAAGGTGGTTGAACCTGTACCATTGGCAGAAGTGTTGGAACAAATTCCAGACTGTAAACATATTGGTACCACAGGTGGTAAGGCGACGGAAATTTTGTTGAGTCTTTTACCAGAAAAGGTTAAATTACCTAAAACAGGGGAGACAATTCCCTTTGTGTTTAACGGTCGCGAATTGACGTTAACACGATTGCCATCTACATCTCGTGCGTATCCGTTGAGCCTTGCGAAAAAGGCTGAAGCCTATAAAAACTTCTTTAAGGCGTGTGGATTAAAAACGAAATAATATAGGTAGATATATAAAGCATATAGATGTATCAGCTATATAGAATAGTCATTAACTAAATAGTTATAAATAACACCTTTGATGTTATATCGTATCTTTGGGGATACAATATAAATGATCAAAGGTGTTTTTATTATCAAAAATTAATGTGAATTATTAGAATAGAAATATCTATATTGTAATTGATTATACATATCTTATTATAAATAAAAGTAATGAGGTGTATAACATTTTAATTCTTGATTTCTATAGTGAGAGGTTTATAATTAATCGTTGTCGCAAATGGTTGACAATAGTTTAAGAAAATGGAGTTGATATTATGGATAAGGCTAAAGCTAAAGAGGCCTTATGGACAAGATCCTTTGTCCTTGATACTTTGATTAATTTCTTAGTATTTTTGATTTATTACTTATTAATCGTTATTATTGCAGTAGTGGCAAAGGATAATCTTCATGCTACAGCAAGTCAAGCCGGTTTGGCCGTTGGTATTTATATTATTGGTACCGTTGTTGCTCGGTTGTTAGCAGGACGGTTTATCAGCATCTTAGGCTGTCGTAAGATGTTGTACCTTGGTTTGTTAATTTACTTAGTTTCAACAGCCATGTACTTCTATACACCTAATTTATTGATGCTCGACAGTGTTCGTTTCTTAAATGGTTTTGCGTACGGTATTACATCGACTGCTACAAGTACAATCGTAGCGGCTATTATTCCAATGTCACGCCGTGGTGAGGGTATTAACTACTATGGCTTGTCTACATCTCTTGCCGCTGCAGTAGGCCCATTCTTAGGGATTTTAATGCTTCATAGCCTTGGTTATGACTTTATCATCGCATTCTGTGTTGCGCTTATCATCCTTTGTGGTATTGGTTCTGTTCTTATGAAGTTTGAGGAACCTAAGCTCGATATTGAATCTGAAGAACGTAAGGGCATTAGAATTTCCGATTATATTGAACCACGTATGAACTCTATTAGTCTTGTTTCTGTACTAGTAGGCTTTGCATACTCTGGTGTTATCGGCTTTATGGCAGCCTATACAAAAGATTTAAATCTTATCTTAGCAGGCACATTCTTCTTCGTTGTGTATGCTGTAGTTATTACTATAACAAGACCATTACTTGGTATTGTATTTGATATGAAAGGGGAAAACTTTGTTCTTTACCCTTGCTTCATATCTTTAGCGCTTGGTATTTTCTTATTATCCATCGCTCACTTTACATGGCTTATTCTCTTATCCGCTGTGTTTGTTGGCCTTGGTTACGGTACATTCATGTCAAACGGTCAAGCCGTAACAGTTAAAATCGTACCTGTTCACCGTATCGGTGTTGCTACATCTACATACTTCATAGCCTTAGATATGGGGTTAGGTTTTGGTCCTTACATCTTAGGTGCCATTAAAGAGGTAGTGGGTTATACAAGCATGTTCCATGTTACTGTTGTAGTAGCGCTTCTTGCCTTCGTTGCTTACTATTTCTTATATGGTCGTTATGTAGGTACTGAAAAAGATCTTTCTTTGAAAGCTCGTGCTGAAGAAGAACAAATTAGAAATCGTAAACGCAATGGTAAACTTGCATAGAATATAATTTACTAGTGCTGATAAATAGAGTTAATCTAATTCATAGAGTTTTATAACTAAATTAAAATGACTATACGAAAGATTTCGTATAGTCATTTTTTTATTATTAAGGTATTTAGTATTCCATGTTCTAGAATGCTAGTTTGGTAGTTAAATACCGTTCAAATACTATTTAGTTGTAAAGGTGTATGAGTCGTTATATCGTAATCTCTTATTTCTCAATATTAACAATATTTACGATAACTTCTACGGCCTTTTTCATGTCATCAATACATGCAAATTCATGACGGCCATGTAGATTTTCTACGCCTGTAAAGATATTAGGAGTAGGGATGCCCATGAAGGAAATTTTAGAACCGTCTGTACCGCCGCGGATAGGGTCACAAATAGGCGTGATGCCCGCTTTTTCCATAGCAGCTTTTGCTACATTAACGCATTCCATGTTGTCTTTAATGATATCGTACATGTTGTAATATTGATCTTTTACAGATACTTCACATACTTCACGGCCATAGATTTCATTTAATGTTTGGCCGGCTTGTAAGAAGAATGCTTTTTTCGCTTCGAACAATTCTTTGTCATGGTCGCGGATGATGTAGTTCATTTTACCAGTATCTACTTGTGTTTCCATGCTCATAAGCATAAAGAACCCTTGACGACCACATGTGTGTTCAGGAACTGCAGCACCTGGTAATAGCGCATCGAATTGCATTGCTAATTTAGCACAGTTGATCATAATTCCTTTGGCAGTGCCTGTATGAACAGATACACCTTTGAGGGTTACTGTACCGCCTGCAGCATTGAATGTTTCGTATTCAAGTTGACCGAGGCTTTCACCATCGATTGTATAGGCAAAATCAACAGGGAACTGTTTTACATCAAAGTGATCGGCGCCAGTACCGATTTCTTCGTCTGGACCGAAAGCACACATGATTTTACCGTGCTTAATTTCTGGATGTGCTACGAGGTACGCAAGGGCTTCCATAATTTCACAGATGCCAGCCTTGTCGTCGCCGCCAAGGAGAGTAAGACCATCTGTGACAACTAAGGATTTACCGATGTAATTCTTTAGATTAGGGAAATCTGCACGACGTGTGAAGATTTGATGTTCTTCGTTAAGGCAAATATCACTGCCATCGTAATTTTCAACGATGCGAGGCTTAATATTTTCTGCGTTGTAGTCTGCTGTATCCATGTGAGCGATGAAGCCGATAGCAGGTGCTTTTTCATCTGTATTGGCATTTAATGTGCCGATGACAAAACCATTTTCACGGTTGTAAATAACTTCATCTAAACCGATTGCTTTTAAATCAGGTACGAGCACATTAGTAGCAAAGTCTACTTGAGTTTGAGTACTAGGAATTGTTGTACTTTCCTCATTAGACCGTGTATTTATGCTTGTATAGCGTACAAAACGTTCGACCATTGATTCCATAATGAGCCTCCTCGTAAGTAAACATACGTGTTATACATACTGGTATACATACTGTATATAATAAAGATTCTTAATATACTTTCATTGTAGAACAGGGGCGGTGAAAATGCAAAATAAATATTTATGGAATGTGTGATATTTTATTCGCATAATGCATAGAAAAGCATTGAACCATATATAGTGCCGTGTTAGTATAAAGGTGAATAGTTATACGTTTGTACATTTTCTGTGAGGAGGTTTTACCATGTCGGACGAAACTCGTTCTATTCCGCCCGTAGAACCCGTATTGGATCCTAAGAAGGATTACGTAGAGATTAACTCATATGTAGTATTCTGGGGCCTATTCTATGCGGCAATTTTCACACTGGCTGTAGGTTATTTATGTTTGAAGATTGGTCAAACAGTAGATGCCTTTGCTCCAGTATCTGTACTTGCAATGGGTACAGCAGTTATTTTGAAACGGCAAAATGCTTTTGCTGAAACGGTTCACATTCAGGCTATCGCTAGTTCTAGTACGAACACATTAGCTGGTGCGATGTTCTTCTTGCCAGCTCTATACATTTGGAATGTTACAGATGTATCCTTTGTACAAATGGCGATTCCTATCATCCTTGGTGGCGTACTTGGTGTTCTATTATGCGTTATGTTCCGTCGCTACTTCGTTGAGGAAATGCACTATGTGTATCCGTTCCCAAGCGGTCGTGCTGCTGCTGAAGTACTAATGAGTAATGAAGGTAGCAAAGCGAAACTCATGCTTGGTTCTGGTCTTATCGCTCTTGTATATGACTTTATTCTTAACAGCCTTGGCTGGTGGGAAGAGGTTATCCGTACTACTGCATTTAAATGGGGTTCTGCTCTAGCAGATTCTACTAAGTTAAATGCTGCTGTAGATACAGATGCTGCGTTGCTTGGTCTTGGTTACTTTACAGGCTTACGGTATGCGGCTATTATCGCAGCTGGTTCCTTCTTCTCTTGGTTCGTATGTATTCCAATCGTATACTATTTAGCTCCGGAACATATCATGCAAATCAATGGTCATGCTGTTCCACTTGCAGAAGCTCCAATTCGTAAAGTATTCTTAGACTATGTTCGTCATATTGGTATCGGTATGCTTGCCATGGCAGGTATCATCGGCTTGCTCAATATGTCCAAAGTCGTAGCTAGTGTTGTTAAAAATGCAGTGCTTGATATTTTCAGTTCCAAAACTGTAGATGTTAACTTGCTTCGTACACAACGCGACGTACCTACATCTTGGATTGGTGCTGGCATCTTGTTATGTACAGTTCTATTCGCAGCATACTTCCACTTTATGTATGCTGAAAGCTTCGGTCAAACAATCGTAGCATTCTTAATCGTTCTTATCATGTCCTTCCTATTATCTGTAGTAGGTATTAGCTCCATCGCTTATACAGGTACAGAACCAGTATCTGGTATGACAATCTTCATGATTATCATCTCCGCTGTATGCTTAACAGCAGCAGGCATGACTGGCAAAGTAGGTATGATTGCAGTCCTCATGATGGCATCCTTTATTGGTACAACCATCGGTATGGCTGGTAACTTCATGTCTGAACTTAAAGTAGCACACATGACAGGTGCTACACCTAAGAAAATGGAACAATGGCAAATCGTTGGTACCATTCTTTGTGCCGTACTTTCTGTCGGCGTTATGATCCTCTTAAACGATGCATATGGCTTCGTAGGGGACCATGCATTAAATGCTCCACAAGCGAATGCTATGGCTGCTATCATTGAGCCGATGATGACTGGCGGTAGTGCTCAATGGCCTCTATATATGGCTGGTGCATTATTCGCAATCATCTTGTGGATGGTAAAAGTTCCACCATTGGCATTTGCCCTAGGTACTTACTTGCCAATGGAAATCAACACACCATTACTTATCGGTGGTTTGATTGCATACTTCGTACAAAACAGTACAAAAGATAAGGAATTGGCAGATCTTCGCTTCTCCAAAGGTAGCACAATTGCATCTGGCCTCGTAGCTGGTGGTGCTATTGGTTCTTTATTCAGTGCCGTACTTCGTATTGCCGGCATTGATGTATTCGCTCAAGACTGGGTTGAAACTCCTGAAGCAACATACCTCAGTATCGTAATGTACTTCTTACTCTGTGTATTCTTGTACAAAGTGGCTATGTACGTAAAAGCTAAAAAAGCTAAATAATGTGAGTACGATAGTTTTTCAATGAAGTAAAAATGCTATCTATTCTATAAAATGCTAGGAATTCTCCACTCTGGGGATGACCGCCTTTACCGAGTTTAGATTACTTGGTAAGGGCGGTCTTTTTATTATCCATTTTAGTATTAAGACTATAGGAGTGAATGATTTTTTCGGTATAGCTAAAAGCTATGTTAATATAATACCTATTGATATAGTCGGAATAATTGACCCTAACTATATCGAATGTTATCATAATACTATAATACCTTTAGAGGTATTATTTTTATTATACTCATACTGTAAGTATAGATAGATTCATTCGTATATAGAAAGAAAACTTTACATAGTATTGTAAAGTTAGAGTAAGATTAATTATGAAATTTAAGAAAATAGCAGCTCTTTTAGGAGCTTTTACCATCGCTAGTAGTTTATTTATAGCAGGCTGTGGTAATACAGGTACTAGTCAAAAGACATGGCGCGTTGGTACTGATGCGACCTATGCACCATTTGGTTTTAAAGATAAAGACAGCGGTAAATTAGCTGGTTTTGATGTAGATATTATCAATGCCATTGCACAGGAAGAGGGCATTGAAGCCGATGTTCAAAACTTGAACTTTGATGCGCTTTTACCAGCACTACAAAGTAATACCATTGATATTGCAATTTCGGATATGACCATTTCTGAAGATCGTGCTAAGTCTGTAGACTTTAGTAAACCATACTATATTGCAGGTAATGGCCTTGTTGTAAATATCGATAACACGAATATCAATAGTTTTAAGGATTTAGAAGGAAAGCGCATTGGTGTATCCATTGGTTCTACTGGTGCGGAAATTGCTAGTAAGATTCCTAATGCCGATGTGCGCCAATTCAACCTCATCGTAGATGCATTCTTAGAATTGCAAAATAGAGGTGTAGATGTAGTTATTAACGATACACCGGTCAATGAATATTATGTTAATAGCAAGGGCAAAGGTATCGCAAAAGTTACTGGAGAGGACTATGATGCGGCACCGCTTGGTATTGCTGTGAAGAAAGGCAATACAGAGCTTCTAAATAAAGTTAACGATGGATTGGCTAAGATTAAAGCTAATGGCAAATATGCAGAGATTTATAAAAAATGGTTTGGTAAAGAGCCACCAGCAGAGGATTTAAAATAGTTTGTAGATAGAACCTAAACGTATTATTTGTTATAATACGTTTAGTAAACCTCAAATGGTATGAGGTAGTATAGAATGGGTGATATGATGGCTAAACGACGTGCATTTTTAGATATAATTAAAGAGAAGGGCGCCCTCGTTTTAGATGGTGGGTTAGGATCAGAGTTAGAGCGTTACGGCTGTAATCTTCAGCATAAATTATGGTCTGCTAAGATTCTTATGGACCAACCAGATATCATCAAAAAAATACATATCTCGTACTTGGCGGCTGGGGCAGATATCATTCAAAGTTCTGGATATCAAGCAACAGTAGCGGGCTTTAAAGGATTAGGTTATGGTACGGAAGAGGCCATAGAGCTCGTTAAATTATCCGTTCGTTTAGCTGTACAAGCTCGCAATGAGTTTTTAGAGGCTAAGGCGACTGGAGCACTTACATTGCGGGGGATTACACTTGGTGAAGAGACTCCAGATGGGGTTAGATATTTTTCTGAAGGCGCATTGCCTAAACCATTAGTGGCGGCTTCTGTAGGGCCATATGGTGCATTTTTGGCTGATGGATCTGAGTACCGTGGATATCCTGATGTGCAAACTGAATATCTCGAAGTATTCCATATTCCTCGGTTAGCATTATTCTGTGAAGAAAACCCGGATATATTATCCTTTGAAACCATTCCGTCTTATGACGAAGCCATTGCTATCGCTCGCGCTATGTCTGACCCATACACATCGCGAGGAATTCCTGGGTGGATTGCCTTTTCTTGTAAAGATGAACATCATGTTTCTAGTGGTGAAACCATCATTAAATGTGCAGAAATGATTGATAAGGTTAGACCTATAACTGGTATTGGCATCAATTGTACGAAACCAGAGTATGTAGAGTCCTTGATCAAGGATATTCGTACTGTTACGGATAAACCAATTGTTGTATATCCTAATCTTGGTGAAAGCTATGATAGTGAAACTAAGACTTGGTATGGCGACCCTGCATCATTCGTAGATTATGTTGACGTATGGCGTAATGCTGGGGCAGAGATAATAGGTGGTTGCTGTAGAACAACACCTGAAATCATTGGTGACATAGCCAAAAAAATTCATAAATAGTGATATAAACTAATGATATAAACATAAAAGGCTATCGATGTTAAGTCGATAGCCTTTTCTCTTTAGTCGTTTGGTAGTAGTAAAATGTAATACTTTAAAGTTTGATATAAGAGATATAAAAAGAGGTGATACATTCGTATCACCTCTTGGTTTTATATAATAAAAAAGCAGTGCATAAGCACTGCTTTTACTATGGCGGAGAGACAGGGATTTGAACCCTGGGTACGGGATAACCGCACACATGATTTCCAATCATGCTCCTTCAGCCGCTCGGACACCTCTCCATGTATTCTGTTGTGTAACAGGTACTTGTATAGTATATGAAAAAGTTAGATTTATGTCAAGCAAAAAATCGTGAAAATCTTAGACTTTCATAAGACTTTTAAACTCTATTAATTTAGCTTGATTCCTACTGTTAGTAGTAATAATTAAATTGTAAAAATGTTACGCAACATATTGTTAAAACGTAAGATATGTATCCTTTGAAGTATAAGAAAAAGACCGCCTAAATAGGCGGCCTTTAGTTTGTATATTATAATACTTCTTTGATTTCAGCTGCATCGATGGATGCTTTGATATCGTCTGCCATTTTTTCGATTTTTGGAAGATCTTCTGGTTTTAAAGAGGATTTGATATCAAGTGGTTCGGATACGATTTCAATGTCTTTGAAGTCGTTTTCAAAGTGAGCAACCATTGTTTTCATTGCAGCAGATGCCCAAGAGTGGTTACCAATGATGGATACCTTATGGTTTTGGAAGTTAAGTGCTTTCAATTCATGAATGAAGTTTTCCATAGTAAGGTATAGGTTCAAATTGTATGTAGGTGCAATTGTTACCAAGTTAGTGTATTTCCAAGCATCAGCGATGATGTAGGAAGCATTAGTTTTGGAAACATCGTAGATTTTGATATCTGTGACGCCGCGTTTGGACAATTGCTTAGCCAATTGTTGTGCAATAGCACGAGTGTTACCATACATAGAACCGAAGGCAATAACAACACCTTTTTTACAAGCTGTGTAGCTGGACCAGTGCAAGTATTTGCGCAAGATATAATCGATAGTTTCAGGTGTACGCCAGATAGGACCATGTAGTGGAGCAATGCGTTTGATTTCAAGACCAGAAACTTTACGAATCGCATTTTGTACTTGAGGACCGTATTTACCAACTATATTTGTGTAGTAACGACGAGCTTCATCTTCGTAGGTAGCAACATAATCAGTTTGGTCCGCAAAGATGTTACCGTTAACTGTACCGAATGTACCGAAAGCATCTGCAGAGAATAATGTACCAGTAGATTTTTCATATGTACAAGTTACTTCTGGCCAGTGAACCATAGGCATAGTGTAGGAAACAAGTGTATGTTTACCAAGGCAAATTTCGTCGCCTTCTTTTACAGTGTAGTATTGGTCAGGTTTTGGAGAATTGTAGAATTGCTCGAACATGCGGAATGTTGTAGCATTACCAACCATTTTACAGTTTGGATAGCGTTCCAATGTTTCCAATAATGTTTGGCAATGGTCTGGTTCCATATGATTTACGATGATGTAATCAAGGTCGCGACCATTTAATAGATGAGTCAAGTTATCAAAGTATTCTTCGCGAATTTCCGCATCTACAGAGTCAACAACACAAGTTTTTTCATCATCGATGAAATAGCTGTTATAGCTAACACCATTTGGAATAGGGAATAAGTTTTCAAAACGTTCTGTAGTCCAGTCATTACTACCAATCCAGTAGATATTATGGGTCATTTTCTGAGCACAATGCATAATAAAATCCTTTCTTAACTCACATTTGTTATGTATAGGTTTACACGAATTCTCATGTTCGTAAATATATCATCAACTTATAATACTAATATTTTCGAAAAAAATCAATATTGAAAAGCCTACCCAAAGGAGTAGGCTTTCACAGGAAAGAATAATCATTAATTATTTAAAGTATTTTACACCAGATGTAAAGATTGGCATTTCTAATAAACCAGGAATATTTTTACTGATACCAGCACCGCAGCGTTCGGAGTGAGCCATCTTACCGAATACGCGACCATCTGGACTATAAATGCCTTCGATAGCAGCTACAGATTGGTTTTGATTGAAGCGGCTATCCATGGAAGCAATACCATCAAAGTCTACATATTGTGTAGCAATTTGACCAGTTTTATTGAATTCCAATACTTGTTGAGGGGAAGCGATGAAGCGACCTTCGCCGTGAGAAATTGGCACAGTGTAAATTTCGCCTGCTTTAGCATCACTCATCCAAGGGGATTTAGTAGAAATAACTTTAGTGTTAACCATACGAGATAAGTGACGACCGATTGTGTTGTATGTCAATGTAGGATGATCAGCGGTTAATGTTTCGATATGACCACCTGGCAACAAGCCTAATTTGATAAGGGCTTGGAAACCATTACAAATACCAAGTACAAGGCCATCTTGTTTGTACAAGAGGTTTTCTAAACCTTCTGCAAGGTATGGATTGCGGAAGAGGGTAGCCATGAATTTGCCAGAACCATCTGGTTCATCACCAGCACTGAAGCCACCAGGGAACATAAGAATTTGGGATTCAGCTAATTTTGTTTTAATTACATCGATAGATTCTTTTAATTGTTCTGGTGTTTGATTGCGAATGATTACGATATCTGTTTCTGCCCCAGCACGTTCAAAGGCACGAGCAGAGTCAAATTCGCAGTTTGTACCAGGGAATACAGGGATGAGCACTTTAGGTTTAGCCCCTAAGGATGCGCTGCGAGGTTTAGCATGTTGATCGTGGATGTATGCTACCGCTTCACCAACACCATTTGGCGCACGCATAGGGAAGATATCATTTAATGGAGCTTCATAAGCTGCTTGAATTTCCTTAAGGGATACAGATTGATCGGCCCATTCAATAACAGGATTTGCTTGTGTTACACCGATTACTTTAAGACCTGGTAATTCTAAGAGATAGTTAACCGCTTTAATATCTACCTCTACGATAAATGCACCAAGAGCTGGTTGGAAGATAGCTCGTTCAGCATATTTATCGAATTTAACGCCAATGTTGTTGCCGAGAGCCATTTTGGTAACTGCTTCAGGGATGCCACCTTGGTCAACTACATAAGCAGAGTAAACGCGACCTTTTTCAATTTGTTCTTGTAAAACTTCACAGTTTTCCTTGAAACGATCCCAATCTGGAGTGTCATCGTATGTACGAGGTACATCGAAGAATACAAGGCGATGATCTACGCCTTTAAGGTCTTGGCTTACAATGTTATCTACATGGGCTGTACCAACTGCAAAGGATACGAGGGTAGGAGGAACTGTAAGATCCATAAAGGTACCGCTCATAGAATCTTTACCGCCAATAGCGCCGATTTCAAGTTCTTTTTGAGCTTTATAGGCACCGAGAAGGGCTGCTACAGGTTTGCCCCAAGATTCTTTAGAATTGAGGCGTTCAAAGTATTCTTGCAATGTTAAGTATGCATCTTCACGACGACCGCCAAGAGCTACTAATTTAGCTACAGATAAAAGTACTGCATATTGTGCGCCATGGTATGGACTCCAAGCAGATAATTCTGGTACGAAGCCATGTGTCATGATGCTCGCAGTTGTAGTTTCACCATTTAATACAGGTAATTTTGCGACCATACCTTGGGTAGGCGTCTTTTGGAACTTGCCACCGAATGGCATGAGCACTGTATTAGCACCAACAGTGCTATCGAAGCGTTCTGCTAAACCTTGTTGGGAAGCGGCATTTAAATCGGATACTGCGTCAAGCCATTTTTCTTTGAAGTTATCTGCGCTTGAAGAACCGCGTAAGAAGTAAGAACGATCTGCTGGAGCTGTTACGATAGCCTCTTGTTGTTGGCTAGCACCATTTGTATTTAAGAAGTCGCGGCTGATATCTACGATTGTTTCGCCGTTCCAGTTCATGATGAGGCGATTTGTATCAGTTACATCAGCTACAACGGTGCACTCTAAGTTTTCTTCGTCGCAATAGGCTTTGAATGTTTCTACATCGGCTGCGGCGATGACGCAAGCCATACGTTCTTGAGATTCAGAGATGGCTAGCTCTGTACCGTCAAGGCCAGCGTATTTTTTAGGAACTAAATCAAGATTGATAGTTACACCATCTGTTAATTCACCGATAGCAACAGATACACCGCCTGCACCAAAGTCATTACAACGTTTAATAAGCGTTGTTACTTCACCGCGACGGAAGAGGCGTTGAATTTTACGTTCTGTAAGGGCATTGCCTTTTTGAACCTCTGCACCACATGTGGAAAGGGATTCTACGGTATGTTCTTTAGAGGAACCAGTAGCGCCACCACAGCCATCGCGGCCAGTTTTGCCGCCCAGCAATACTACTACATCGCCTGCAACTGGCACTTCACGACGTACTTGATTGCGAGGTGCAGCGCCGATAACAGCACCGATTTCCATGCGTTTAGCCACATAACCAGGATGGTAATATTCTTTTACTTCACCTGTAGCAAGGCCGATTTGGTTGCCGTAAGAGGAGTAGCCACGAGCAGCTTCTTGGGTAATTTTCTTTTGTGGTAATTTGCCTTCTAATGTATCTTCAAGGCTAGTATGAGGGTCGCCAGCGCCTGTAACGCGCATAGCTTGGTATACATAAGCACGACCGCTCAATGGATCGCGAATACAGCCACCTAAGCACGTTGCAGCACCACCAAATGGTTCGATTTCAGTAGGGTGGTTATGCGTTTCGTTTTTGAATAATAACAACCATTCTTCGGTTTTGCCGTTTACATCAACAGGAACGATGATCGTACATGCATTGATTTCATCGGATTCATCAAGATTTGTTAAACCACCTGCATGACGCAACTCCTTGACTGCAAGTGTAGCCATGTCCATGAGGGAGCGAGCCTTTTTCTTCGTTGTATATAGCTCAGCGCGGCCTTCCATGTATTCTTCAAGGGCTTCTTTTACAGCACCTGTGAAACGACTATCCTCAATGGTAATATCCGTTAATTCCGTCATAAATGTAGTGTGACGGCAGTGGTCGGACCAATAGGTATCGAAGAGGCGAATTTCTGTAATGGTAGGATTGCGGTGTTCTACCTCTGCATATTGTTGCTTAATTAATTTGAGGTCTGCCAATGTCATGGCAAGTCCATAGCTATCGATAAGGGCTTCTAAATCAGCATCGCTCATGTCTGTAAACCCATCGATTGTTGCCACTGGTTTAGGATCTTCTAATTCAAGAGCTAATGTAGTTGGCAATTCAAGACTCGCTTCGCGGGAATCTACTGGGTTAATATAGTATGCTTTGATGGCCTCTTCTTGTTCTTTTGTGAAAGTGCCTTCGATGGCGAATACACGAGCACATCGAACGATGTGGCCAGATGTAAGGGTAAGCATGGAAATACATTGCTCAGCACTGTCGGCGCGTTGATCGTATTGACCTGGCACATATTCAACAGCGAAAACGAAACCTTGTACAGCTGGGATTTCTTCTAATACTGTATCTACAGGAGGCTCGGAGAAGATAAGGTTTTTTGCAGCCTCTAAATCTTTTGCATCTACATGTTCGATATCATAACGCTCGTAGATGGTTACCCCTGTAGCAGGCATAGATAATTCCTGTTGTAAGGTTTGTAACATGCGTTGTGCTTCTTGGTTGAAAGATTCTCGTTTTGTTACGAATAATCGTTGTATAGCCATTGTAGCCTCCTGTAATGTATATAATTCCCTGTGGGATATTGACAAATTAAGTATAGTCGGTCTAGACTTATAAGTAAAGATAATCTTACTTATAAAAAGATTAGAAATACTAATAAATATGAAAGGTTCATGAAGGTCATAAGACCTAACTTTCATGAAGATTTCTACATATTCATTATATATTGAGAGTTTATACTTATAATATAGTAAATGATATGTATATTTAAAAGTAAGACACTACTATTAGTATATAACAGAGGTGAATAAAATGGCAGTATCTGCAGATTTATATAGAACCTTTTTAGGGGTAGGCTTATATTTATCCTTTTCCCGTGCAGCCAAAGAGTTAGGCGTTTCTCAATCCGCCATCAGCCAAAGTATTAAGCAATTAGAAGGTGAACTTAATATGCCTCTTTTTGTGCGCACTACAAAATCTGTAGGGTTCACGCCAGAAGGCAAAGAATTATTTGATACAGTAGCTAAAGCCTTTTCCATTCTTGATAATGGGGTAACTCAATTGCAAGAACGGGTGAGCCAAGCTTATGAAAGTTTAAATCTTGCTGCTACAGATACATTATGTCGCCATTTCCTATTGCCTTATTTCCATAAATGGCAGCTTCAAGAAAGCGAAATTGGACTACATATCATTAATCGACCATCCCCTGATTGCGTAGAATTAGTACTCAACAAAGAAGCGCAGTTGGCGGTAGTTAACGATTATGAAGGTTTGCGTGATAATCCTCAACTAGAGGTGACGACATTGGCTACAATTCAAGATGTATTTGTTGGTGGCCCTGACTATAAAGGGGCGGGCTTCTTTGATCAAGGTCGTCTTCTTAATGAGCCTATTTTGCTCTTGCATAAAGGCTCTGCGAGCCGTACATTCTTCGATGAAGTAACTCATGGCGCGTGCCGTAAACCGCGCTTTGAATTAGGTAGCGTCGATGTGCTGCTTGATCTTGTAGAAATTAACATGGGGATTTCCATGTTGCCTAACCATGTTGTGCAACAAAAGATGCAAGAAGGTACAGTGGTACGTATCGATACAGATATTCCAGTGCCAACACGTGATATTGTACTTGTCCGTTCTCGTTTGGTACCTCAATCTGAAGGGGCTGCGCGCTTTACATCCTTGCTCGTTAATCGTGAAAGCACACGCGATAAGGTCTTATAATAATGAGACACACTTTATGAGAATTTTCAGAAAGTGTGTCTTTTTATATTTTAGAGTATTGTTATCTGTGCTATATTATATTGTTATAAACCTACTGAATTTTATAATTTAGTGTGGAAAGTTTTGAAGTCTTAAAGAGAACTGTTTTTCTAGCTGTATTGTTAAGTCTTTTACTTGATATAGGTTGACCCTAAGGGGTTATTTACGTTAAAATTTAAAGATAGTTATGCTGCGGAGGTAAGAGCACATGGAATTATTAAAACAACGCATTCGTGAAGAGGGGATTGTCCTCAATAATCGCGTGCTAAAAGTCGATGGTTTCTTGAATCATCAAATCGATCCACAATTGTTTAAAGCAATCGGTAAAGAAATCGCCGATCGTTACCGTGATGCAGGTGTACAACGTATTGTTACTATTGAAGCATCTGGCATTGCATTGGCGTTGATGGCTGCTCTTGAACTTGATGTGCCATTAGTATTTGCGCGTAAGAAAAAATCTATTCTTATGGTAGATGATGTATATCATAGTGTTGTTTACTCTTACACAAAAGAGGAAAACTACGATATTACTATTTCTAAAAAATTCTTGCCAGCCGGTGAAAAAGTGTTGATCATCGATGACTTCTTGGCATCTGGTGAGGCTGCTATGGGCCTTGCTAAATTGGTAGAAGATGCAGGTGATGAAGTAGTGGGTATGGCTATTGCTATCGAAAAATCCTTCCAACCTGGTCGTGAACGCCTTGAAAATGCAGGGTATCGTGTTGAGTCTTTAGTTCGTATTAAAGAATTTAAAGACAATGGTTGTGTATTTATCGAAGACTAATAGTCTCATTATTTGTAGAGGGAATTATGAATCAAAAAGCAGAAAAATTTGACTTACTCGTTGCTGACTTAAATAAAGGCGGTAACTCTTGGTTTACAAAGGAAGAAATGACAGATGACCTTCATACAGTCGTTTACCACGGCCGTTTGGATGTTCATGAGCATAGCTTGCCTGTATTCATCGTTGTGGATGATTCTGCATTCTCCTATGCACGTATTGCTATCACAACAACATCTATTGATGAAAAAGTGATTCCTGCTGTGTTGAAAGAACTTAACACATTGAATCAAGATTATAAAGTATCTAAATACTATGTGAGCAATGAAGATAATAACATCTATATGGATGTGTCTGTTCCTGGTTTGACTGAGCAATTTGATCCTACAGTAGTAGTTAACTTATTGCTTGAAGTCGTTCAACCGCATTTAGATGCTGTACATAAAGGCATTCTTAAAGTAGCTGGTTTAGCTTAATAGAGGTTGTTATGAATCCTAAAGCATTATTATTTGATAAGTTTTTAAAAGACGAAGAAATCATATCCTTTGAACGTAAGGATTTTGAGGATGAAGACGGTACGGTTGTATACCGCTCTTACATTAAATCCCCATTGTGGGATATGCCGCTATTTGTTATCCTTGATAATAGTATTTACAGTGTTATTCGTTTGGTGTTAGGTCCTGAAAAGGTAACTGCACAAAATATGAATGCCTTGAATGCGCTAATCAACCGTGACAATGCGACATACAAAAACTATAAACTATATATTGATGAACAAGATTCCAGTCTATATTTAGACTGTGTCTACATGTGTGGTGACGATGCATTTGAACCAGCATTAATGTATGCATTGATGTCTTCTATCGTAGACTATGTCCCTGAAGCTGTAGGCGAGTTGAAAGCTGCTTTTGAAAGTAGCACACATTAATTAATAACAAATACAGATTAAGGGCCGTAATGTTCGGAAATTAATTGGAAGAGGGTATCCTATCTATAAAGGTGGGATACCCTCTTTTTATTTTTTGTAAAATATACATTAATACTTTAAAAGACCTAAGTTTGATAGAAGATGTGATTTTGTAAAAAAGAGTATATATTTCTAATCATATATTTTGAATAACGTCGATATAATTAAATTTAATTCTTTCGAATAGTTCGGAATATAACGAATAATAAAAATAATTAATTAAAAAATATTCGAAAATAATGTTGATTTTGTAAATGTTAGGTGTTACAATTTGTGTACAAGAAGGAGGTAGCACCGTGAACTATGCAAATCAACAAACTCAACGCAAGTCTACGGAGGCTATTTGTGCGCATTTTTCCCAGTCTATTTCGGCTGGGCTTTTTTATTAGGAGGATCTATGAAGGTCGGTATTATTATGGGCAGCAAGTCTGATCTAGACACAATGAAAAAGGCATCTGCCGTACTTGATGAATTCAACATTCCTTATGAAATGGTTATTGCTTCAGCTCATCGTACACCTGAGGCTGTAAAAGACTTTGTTACAAGACTTGAAGGCGAAGGGGCTATCGCTTTTATCGCAGGTGCTGGTGCAGCAGCTCATCTACCTGGCGTAGTCGCTAGCTTTACGACATTACCTGTTATCGGTATTCCTCTTAATGCAACGGCCTTAAAAGGTATCGATTCCTTGTTGGCTATTGTTCAAATGCCATCTGGTATGCCAGTAGCGACAATGGCTGTTGACGGCGCTAAAAATGCAGCACTATTTGCAGTACAAATTGGAGCAGCTTTCAACAAAGAGTTGAAAGAACAATATGTACAGTATCGTAAAGATATGGCCGAAAAAGTCCTAACAGATAATGCAGAGCTACAAGGAGCCATTAAACTATAATCATATAACTCGTTACAGATTACATTGCTCATAAAGTAAGCTTAATTCTTTTATTACATATCCATATATAGTTTGTATCATTCATTATGATAAAGGAGACACATCATGGCTAACATCGACTTGGAAAAATTAACATTATTGTACGAAGGTAAAGCAAAACAAGTATATCAAACAGATAACAAAGATGAGTACATCGTTCATTACAAAGATGATGCTACTGCATTCAACGGCGAAAAACATGATACTATCCTTGGCAAAGGCGTATTGAACAATAAAATTTCCTCCTTCTTCTTTGAATTGTTGAAAAAAGAAGGGGTACCAACTCACTTTGTTCGTCGCGAAGATGATCGCAATCAAACAGTACTTACTTTGGATATCGTTCCTTTAGAAGTTATTGTTCGCAACATTGCAGCTGGCTCCATGGCTAAACGCTTTGGTATTGAAGAAGGTACTCCTCTTAAACATCCAATCCTTGAATTCTGCTACAAAAATGATGAATTAGGCGATCCATTTGCCAACGAATCCCAAATCACAGCACTTGGCTGGGCTACGCAAGAACAACTTGATGTAATTTCTACAATCACTTTAAAAGTAAATGATATTTTGAAAAAATTCTTGGCTACAAAAAATGTAACCCTTGTTGACTTTAAATTAGAATTTGGTACTCACAATGGTGAAGTATTATTAGGCGACGAAATCTCTCCTGATACATGCCGTTTCTGGGATGCTACAACAGGTGAAAAGCTCGACAAAGACCGCTTCCGTCGAGATCTTGGCAATATTGAAGAAGCGTACAAGGAAATGTTATTCCGTCTTACTGGCGAACGCGCCTAAGGGGGCACAATGAACTACGATCCTGTTTTTGATAAATGGCATGAAGAGTGTGGTGTATTTGGTGTCTATGATAGAACCGTTGATGTAGCACGCTATGTATATTGGGGGCTCTTTGCACTCCAACACCGTGGCCAAGAAAGCGCGGGCATTGCCGTTACAGATGGTCATGATGTAGAACTAAAAAAAGGTATGGGCTTGTTGACTGAGGCCATTAAAGAACTACCATCCTTACCAAGCCATATGGGGACTGGTCATGTGCGGTACTCTACAACAGGTTCCAATAATCCGCGTAATATCCAACCATTGGTAATTCACTATCAAGGTGGTCAAATTGCGGTAGCTCATAATGGTAATTTAACGAATGCCTTATCCATTCGTAAACGTCTTGAAGCGGATGGTTCCATTTTCCAAACGACCATGGATTCCGAGGTTATCGTAAACCTCATTGCGCGTTCTAAAGCTGAGACACAAGAGGAACGCATTGCTGATGCGGCGCGTCAAATTGAAGGAGCTTTTTCTCTAGTTATTACCACAAATGACTCCTTAGTAGGTGTGCGTGATCCACAAGGTTTTAGACCGCTCTGCTTGGGTAAAACTGAAAATGGCTATGTTCTCTCTAGTGAAAGCTGTGCATTAGATGCCATAAAAGCCGAGTTTATTCGATACATCGATCCAGGCGAAATGGTAATCATTGATGATTCAGGCGTGCGTAGCACTATTTATGCAGAACCAGAAAAAATTGATAAAAAGCTCTGTGTTTTTGAATACATCTATTTTGCACGTGGCGATAGTCATATTGATGGTCAATCGGTTTATCAATCCCGCCTCAATATGGGACGTGAGTTATATAACGAAACGAAATATGATGCAGATATTGTCATGTCTATTCCTGACTCGGGTACTACAGCAGCACTAGGCTATGCTCGTGCATCGGGTATACCGTTTGCAGAAGGGTTAGTGAAAAATCGCTATAGCGGTCGTACCTTTATCAAGCCAAATCAAGAGGAACGGGAATTAGCTGTTCGCATGAAACTAAACCCACTTCCTCATGTGGTAAGTGGTAAACGGATTGTACTCATCGATGACTCTATTGTACGTGGTACTACGAGTGGCATCATTGTTAAGATGTTAAAAGAAGCGGGTGCCAAAGAGGTGTACATGTGCGTTAGCTCTCCATCCATTGAGTACTCCTGTCACTATGGCATTGATACATCGGTACGTAAAGAGCTCATTGCTGCCACACATACAGTAGATGAAATCAAAGACTATATTAATGCCGATAAATTACATTATTTATCTCGTGAAGGCTTATGTCGCGCTGTTTCTGATATAGCGCCTAATGACTTATGTTTTGCTTGCTTTAATGGTGATTACAGTGTAGAGGTTCCTGCGGAACAAGAGGAAGGGGTCAAATATGTGCTCGAATAAAACTAGTTTAACCTATCGCGATGCAGGCGTTGATATCGATGCAGGTAATCGTGCTGTAGAATTGATGAAGGAATCCGTGAAACGCACCTATACACCAGGTGTTGTTGGTGATTTAGGTGGTTTTGGGGGCCTCTATTCCTTAGCTGGTCACTCCATGTCTGACCCTATGCTAGTATCTGGTACAGATGGGGTAGGCACAAAATTACGTCTCGCTATCATGATGGATAAGCATGATACTATTGGCCAAGACTGCGTAGCTATGAGTGTTAACGATATTCTCGTACAAGGTGCTATGCCTCTATTCTTCCTCGACTACATTGCAGTTGGTAAACTTGATCCTGTGAAAGTAGCAGATATTGTGCGCGGTGTGGCAGAGGCTTGTGAAGAGTCTGGCTGTGCTTTACTGGGCGGCGAAACTGCTGAAATGGCAGGCTTTTACGATAATGATGACTACGATGTAGCTGGTTTTGCCGTTGGCATCGTTGATCGTCCTAAATTGATTACTGGTGAAAGTATCAAAGCGGGTGATGTGATTTTAGGTTTGCCATCTTCTGGTGTCCATTCCAACGGTTTTTCCTTGGTTCGTAAAATCGTATTCGACCACAAACAATTGTCTATCGATACAGACATCCCAGAGTTTGGTAAGACTTTAGGCGAAGAATTATTGACCCCTACACGTTTATATCCAAAAGCAGTCTTACCACTAATTGAACAAGAACTTGTAAAGGGTATGGTTCATATTACAGGCGGTGGGTTCTATGAAAACATTCCTCGCGTATTGCCAAAGGGTGTGACTGCAGAGGTAGATGTTACAACATGGCCACGACTTCCTGTATTTACGAAATTACAAGAATGGGGCAATGTAGCATGGCCTGAAATGTACCGCACTTTCAACATGGGTATTGGTATGATCCTCATCGTTGACCAAAACGATGTTGAAAAGGTTAAAGAAAATCTTAGTAGCCGTGGTGAAGCGGTTTATGAAATTGGCCGTATCGTAAGCGGTGATGGTCCTGTTGTCCTTAAAGGGGCTGAGTTCGATGCGTAATTCTAAAAAGCGATTAGCCCTCTTTGCTAGCGGCCGCGGTTCCAATGGGGAAGCACTGTATAAGGCCATGCAAGAAGGCTATATTAATGGTGAATTTGTTGTAATTATTACAGATCACGGCGATGCCGGTATTGTAGAACGCTCTAAATTTTGGAATATTCCCCTCATTGTTATCGACCGTAGCGACTATGATTCTAAAGCCAGTTTTGAACAGGCTCAATTAGATGCCTTAGAGCCATATAAGGTAGATGGTATTACGTTAGCAGGCTATATGCGTATAGTTGGGACTAAGCTCATTGAACGGTATGAGCATAAGATTTTAAATATCCATCCTGCATTATTGCCATCCTTCCCAGGCCTTCATGGTCATCAACAAGCCATTGACGGAGGCGTAAAAATTACAGGCTGTACGGTGCACTTTGTTGATGCGGGAATGGATACGGGGCCAATCATCATGCAGAATACGGTGCCTGTATTACCTGATGATACAGAGGATACTTTGAGTGATAGATTATTGCCTATCGAGCATAAAACGTATAAAGAGGCGTTGCGACTATTTTGTGAGGATAAGCTCACTATAAAAGGTCGTGTTGTATATATTGAAGATTGATGTGTAAGCAAAGGAAGACGTTACATGATTAAAAATGCATTACTTAGTGTTTCTGATAAAACAGGTATTGTAGACTTTGCAAAGGGATTAGTTGAATTAGGTGTAACCATTTATTCCACAGGTGGTACCCTCAAGGCTATTACCGATGCGGGCATTACAGCAAAAGCCGTAGAATCTTTGACTGGTTTTCCTGAAATGATGGATGGCCGTGTAAAGACATTACATCCAAAGGTTCATGGTGGTATTTTGGCAATCCGCGATAATACGGAACATCAAAAAGCTATGGCAGATCATGGTATTGAACCAATCGACCTTGTTGTTGTCAATCTCTATCCATTCCGTGAAACCATTGCAAAACCAAATGTATCCTTAGAGGAAGCTATTGAAAATATCGATATCGGTGGCCCTACCATGGTGCGCTCTGCTGCGAAAAACCATGCGTACGTGGGCATCGTTGTAAATCCAAACCATTATGATGAAATCTTAGCTATGCTTAAAGAACATGGTGAATTGCCTAAAGAATATCGTTTTGGTCTTGCAAAGGAAGCCTTTGCTCATACTGCAGCTTATGATGTAGCCATTGCTAACTATATGAGTGGTGTCTTAGACGAAGGTCCTACACCACCGGAATATTTAAGTGCTTATGAAAAGGTAACTGATCTTCGGTATGGTGAAAATCCACATCAAAAAGCTGCATTCTATAAAGAAATTGGCAAAGCTCATGGCATGGGGGCCTTGAAACAACTCCATGGTAAAGAGCTTTCCTATAACAATATCGTAGATATGGAAGCGGCGTGGAATATGGTGTGGGAATTTACAGATCCTGCAGCATGTATTATTAAGCATACAAATCCATGTGGCGCAGCTACAGCAACTACATTGCATGATGCTTATGTAAATGCCTACGAAGCAGACTCTGTATCTGCCTTTGGTGGTATCGTGGCTTTAAACCGTGAAGTAGATGCAGCTACTGCAGATGAAATGAGCAAAATTTTCTTAGAAGTCATTATGGCACCTGCTTTCACAAAAGAAGCATTAGACATCCTTGAAGAAAAGAAAAACATTCGCCTTATCGAGTTATCTAAGCCTGAGTCTGGCCAAGTAACAGTGAAAAAGGTTTCTGGTGGATTATTGGTACAAACAGAGGATGATATTCAAGAAGACCGCGCTAACTATAAAGTGGTTACAAAGGTACAGCCAACAGAGGAACAATGGAAAGCTCTTGAATTTGCTTGGAAGCTCGTGAAACACGTAAAATCCAATGCCATTTTGATTTCCAATGAAAAACGTACCCTCGGTGTTGGGGCAGGACAAATGAACCGCGTTGGGTCTGCAAAAATTGCCCTTGAACAAGCCGGTGAAGCCGCAAAAGGCGCTGTATTAGCATCTGATGCGTTCTTCCCATTTGGGGATACCGTAGAAACAGCGGCAAAACATGGTATTGCAGCCATTATTCAACCGGGTGGCTCTATTCGAGACGAAGAATCCATTAAGGCTGCCGACGAAGCGGGCATTGCTATGGTATTTACAAGCATTCGTCACTTTAAACATTAATTTGTTTAGCCTGATTAAGGGTTACAGTCGAGCACTAGCTCGTAATCATTGATGTGTAATGATGATTATAGAGGATATAGGTGCTTACATAAATGATGTATTGATGGCGTTTAGGCGCCGATGGAGGACTTATGAAAGTATGTGTAATCGGTAACGGCGGCCGCGAACATGCATTGGCATGGCGATTGTCCATCAGCCCTAGCGTAACAAAGGTATATGCCATTCCTGGTAGTGCGGCCATGTCAGATTGTGCAGAGCTAGTCGGCATTGATTGGCAGCAAAGGGATCATTTAATTCGTTTTTTGAAAGATAATCACGTTGATTTAGTTGTTGTTGGTCCAGAGGCTCCTCTTGTAGCAGGACTAGCAGATGCACTCAATGTAGCTGGAATTCCTGTGTTTGGTCCATCTAAAGCGGCTGCTCAATTAGAAGGGTCTAAGGTATTTGCCAAAGACCTTATGAAAAAATACAATATTCCAACGGCTGCCTATGGTGTATTCCACAAGGTAGACGAAGCAAAAGAATTTATCGCTCAAACAGGTGCTCCTATCGTGGTGAAAGCTGACGGTTTGGCAGCCGGTAAGGGCGTTGTAGTAGCAATGACCGTAGAAGAAGCGAATGCAGCTGTAGAAGATATGCTTAGCGGTAATCGCTTTGGTGACGCAGGCAGCACCGTTGTTATTGAAGAATTCATGGAAGGTGAAGAAGCGAGCTTACTTGCCTTTGTAGATGGTAAGACTGTGGTGCCTATGATTGCTTCCCAAGATCATAAACGCATCTTTGATGGTGATAAAGGCCCTAATACTGGCGGTATGGGGACTTATGCACCAGCGCCAGTGCTTACCGATGCATTGCGTGATGAAGCGATGAAAACGATCTTAGAACCTATGGTGGCTGCCATGGAAAAAGAAGGTATGCCTTATGTAGGTTGTCTCTATGCAGGTCTTATGATTACGCCTCAAGGTCCTAAGGTTGTAGAATTTAATGCACGCTTTGGCGATCCAGAAACACAAGTTGTATTGCCATTACTTGATAGTGATTTAGGTCAAATCATGATGGCTTGTGCCACAGGTACATTAACAGCTGATATGGTGAAATGGAAAGATTCCTCTGCTGCTTGTGTCATTCTTGCTTCTAAAGGATATCCCGAAACATCCTCCAAGGGTGATGTGATTCATGGTGATATTAAACAACATGATACAACCATCGTATTCCACTCTGGCACAAAACTAGTAGGTGAAGAGTATGTCACAAATGGCGGCCGCGTGCTTGGCGTTGTAGGACTTGGTAAAGACCTTAGAACAGCGCTCGATAGAGCTTATGGACGTATAGAACACATCGATTTTGAGGGTATGCAATATCGTACAGATATTGGGGCGAAAGCTTTCAAATAAACTAAAGGTCTTTTAAATCATGTAAACATGTATTTAAATAGTACAATAGCATTTCAAAATATAAAAACCTCTACATTTATGCATAGCGCATGTGGTGTAGAGGTTTTTATTTTCTACCTTTTAATGGGTACCTATGTTATAATAATGTAGACATGAAGAGGGCCCACCGACGTGTGATGGCGTTAGGCTCATCTCGAAAATTTTGAAATCTATTGATGGCGCCTAATGTGTAGAAGTACATCTCCTACATATTAGGTGTTTTTACTATAGTCTATTTTTTGTATAGCGGCATACAACTATGAAATATAACAAAGCACCGTTAAAACTGAATAGTCCGGTATCATTTTGGATGAATTTCCCCGATGAAGAACGCGTATTTTGGGTGGATCGCCAAAGTGACCGCATCGTTGTGGGCGCTAAACGTCTAGCGACGGTTAAAGATGATGACGATCGCCATAATTATGCGTATGTATTTTATGGGGATACTTTTTTTGATACTGTAAAAGATCCTAAATGGTCTAATATGGGCCATGAAATGATTGCTTTTACCCATTATTACATCGTAGAAAATGGAGAGTCCTTCTATCTACATGCTGGTGAAAGTGTACCGATTGAGAATTATGAGGTGCCTCGAGTTCATCACAACTACAAAGAAACCAGTGATGATAAGGCGGATTGGGACCGTTTGATGAATGCTATTGCCAATGGCATAAGCAGCGGTGAGATGACTAAGGTTGTTTCTTCTCGGGAGGTAGAATTCACTAGCGAAACACCATATAATGTGGCAAGTATCTTAGCTAATTTAGTCGATAATAATCCCAATTGCTTTATCTTTGGCTATGAAAAGGATGGGCGTACCTTTGTAGGGGCATCGCCAGAAATTTTAGTGCGCCATCGCGGTAGTGAAATATTAAGCTATGCCTTAGCTGGTACTGCTCCAAAGGATGGTCCTAACGGGTGGACGAAGGAACAATTACTAACTAATACAAAAAATATCGTTGAACATAATATTGTTCGCGACCGTATCGTAAATACGATGAAACAAATTACTCCTGATGTTACGGTGGGAGAAACAGGCATTATGGAGTTGTCTCATCTCTATCATTTGCGCACCATAATTACTGCAAAGGATAGCACAAAATCTCTTGTAGAGTGGGCTAAATTGCTACATCCTACACCAGCTCTTGGTGGTGAACCGAGAGACAAAGCGCTGGCGTTGTTACAAGAATACGAATCCCATGAACGCGGTATGTACGCAGCGCCGTTTGGTTTTATGAAGGATATGGGGGACGGTATCGTTGTAGTGGCTATTCGATCTGCTCTTATTATGGATAATGTATTGTATGCCTATGCCGGATGTGGCGTTGTAGCCGATTCTGATGCGGATGAAGAATACGCTGAAACTAATAATAAAATGCGTACCATTCTTGATGCTTTATAATTGTTTCCGAACCTTTAGGGGTGTTTGAAAGGGAATATAATGAATGAATATATTGCTGCCTTGGTAGACGAGTTCTACCAACTCGGCGTCCGTCATGCGGTGTTTAGCCCTGGTTCTCGTTCTACGACGATGGCCATGCTGTTCAAGGAGCATGAAGGATTTGAAACCTATATGAATATAGATGAGCGCTCTGCTAGTTTTATGGCTCTTGGCATTGCAAAGGCTCATAAAGAACCAACTGTACTCGTATGTACTTCTGGTTCTGCTGTGGCCCATTATTTGCCAGCTGTTTTGGAAGCTCAATATAGCGGGGTACCGCTCATTGTACTATCTGCTGATAGACCTCATACGTTATTGCATGTAGGGGCTCCTCAGACTGTAGATCAACATAAAATCTTTGGCACTGCGGTCAATTATTTTGAAGAATTAGCTGTGCCTCAAGAGGCTCATTACTATACATATCCTCGCCAAGTAGCGCGTAAAGCGTATATGAAAGCGATGGATACGAAAAAAGGGCCTGTCCATATTAATGTGCCTCTCTTTGAACCATTGGTACCGGAATTAAGTCGTAACCATTTTGAGGCTGGTCGCAGTTCCTTTAAAGTGGTTAAACCAAACTATAGAGGTGTGTTTGGCTGTGATAATAGAAATAATTTGGCCCATCTCAACAATGATATTGATATCGCTCATGGGAATGATGGTAAAAACGAGATTAATGATTTATTTGACAGATATGAGCGTATCCTTATCCTAGCAGGCCCACAGATTGATATAGATGAAGCTAATACGATTCGTTCCTTTGGGGAGGCTTTACAAGTCCCTATTTTGGCTGACCCCTTGTCTAATGTAAGACGACGTTATAACTCGGCGGATAATCAAAGTAATAAAGAGGGGATTGATACTAATAATGTTGTTATCTCTACGTATGATGCATTATTAACAGGGCAAGCTCTTTGGCGTGAGTTAAAACCAGATTGTGTAATTCAGTTTGGCCAAATCGTTGTATCTAAACGTGTACAACAGATGATTGCTAGCTGGACTGATGTAGAGTATATCGAGGTGAATCCTACGATGGACTCCATGAACCCAACAGGTAAAACTACCATGCATGTGCAAGCTAGCATTGATGTATTTACCCATTTGTATGGGAAATATGATAACTCTGATGAGTACTTAAAAATCTGGCAACGGTTAGAGCAAGAGGGCAAAAAGCAACTAAGCTTAGCTATCGATGAGGCTCATTGCTTTGAAGGCCGAACCATACGTGAGCTACAAGAACACATTCCTGAAGATGGACAAGTTTTTGTTGCCAATAGTATGACGATTCGCGATTTTGATTACTTCTGGTTCAGTGGAGAATCTAAGGCGGTTCTTTATGGCAATCGAGGTGTCAATGGCATTGATGGCACTATTTCTACGGCTCTAGGACTGGCGACAAATGGTAAACCTACATATCTAGTAACGGGGGATTTATCCTTGTTCCATGATTTGAATGGCTTGGCGATAGCGAAAACCCATAATTTAAACTTAACCATTATTTTGCATAATAATGATGGCGGCGGTATTTTTGAATACTTACCGCAAAAGGGGACAAAGCATTTTGACTACTTGTTCTCTACATCACAAGGTTTAGATTACAGTGGGGCTGCCAAAATTTATGGTTGTGGCTATACTAAAATCTCCAGCCCCGATGAGTTGAGTTCTGTATTGGCTAATGTTAGCCAAGAAACAGGCGTTCATATCATTGAAATTCCTACAAATCGGGAATATAGCAGAGAATTGCATAAGAAATATACGAAGGTTTCAGTTGATATGGAGGCATTACTATGAGTCAGTATTTTTGCAGTATTGTAGATAATGCTTTGTGTAATCCAGCTCAGCGCATGTACTTTGACTTAGGGGAATACCGCTACGGTTTGACTGTAGTTGGCGATGGGAAACCTATCGTGTGTCTCCACGGTTTTTCCGAATCGAGCTACACTTGGGACGCTATTAATCTGCCTGGATATCGATTGGTCCGTATCGATTTGATAGGTCATGGTGATTCAGATATTCCTGACGAGGATGAGGCCTATACAATCGCTCAAATGATAGAGGACTTGCATACGGTTATTTATCATATGGTTGGCAACAGCTATTACCTCATGGGCTATTCCATGGGGGCCCGTATAGCGCTTTCCTATGCTTTGGAATATGAAAGTGAAATCAAAGGGCTTATCCTTGAAAGTGGCTCTGTAGGGATTGCTTCGGAGGCTGAACGAGCAGAACGACGCAAGGACGATGAAGAATTAGCTCACCAAATCGAACATAACGATGGTTCTTGGTTTGCTTCCCGTTGGGCGGAGGCTCCTATTTTTGAAAGTCAAAAGCAGCTTTTACCCGCGGTCACTGAATTAATTCATTTACGTCGTGCCCATAATAGTCCGTATGCATTAGCGTGTACCCTTCGTGGGTCCGGCCAAGGTGTTATGACCTATGTCGGTGATCAGTTAGAAAAATTATCATGTAAAGGCCTATATGTGAGTGGCGCATTAGATACAAAATATACTACAATAGGAAGAGATGTATTTGGCAAGTTGCCAAACTTTAAACATGTCGTCGTCGAAGGGGCGGGACATAATGTACATATAGAAAAACCGCAAATGTTTGAACGAGCGGTATTAGATTTTTTACACAAGAAAGGTTAAGTCCATGAGCAAATTTGATTGGAAAGTATTGGATCGTAATTATGAAGATGTAATTTACGAAACATATAATGGCATTGCAAAGATTACTATTAATCGCCCACAGGTACGTAACGCATTCCGTCCTAAAACTGTTATGGAGTTAATCGATGCTTTCACAGTAGCTCGTGAAGATAACGAAGTAGGCGTAATCGTATTGACTGGTGCAAACCACGGTCAAGGTGAAGATAAAGAAGCATTCTGCTCCGGTGGTGACCAAAGCGTACGCGGCCATGGTGGTTATGTAGGCGAAGATAATGTACCTCGTTTGAACGTTCTTGATTTGCAACGTTTGATTCGCGTTATCCCAAAACCTGTTATCGCTATGGTTAACGGTTTTGCTATTGGTGGTGGCCATGTATTGCACATCGTATGTGACCTTACCATCGCTTCTGAAAATGCTAAATTTGGTCAAACCGGTCCTCGTGTAGGTTCCTTCGACGCTGGTTACGGTGCAGGTTACTTGGCTCGCATGATCGGCCATAAACGCGCTCGTGAAGTATGGTTCCTTTGCCGTCAATATACAGCTGCTAAAGCCTATGAAATGGGTATGGTTAACTGTGTTGTACCATTCGACAAATTGGAAGAAGAAACAGTTCAATGGTGTAACGAAATTCTTGAATTGTCCCCAATGGCATTGCGCATGTTGAAAGGTGCCTTCAACGCTGACACAGACGGTCTTGCAGGCTTACAACAATTCGCAGGCGACGCTACATTGATGTACTACACAATCGATGAAGCAAAAGAAGGTCGTGACGCATTTAAAGAAAAACGTAAACCGAACTTCAAACAATTCCCTAAATTCCCTTAATCGGAATAGATGTACTAGTCTAGTACTAGAGATGGAATGTATTGTATAAATGACAAGTGCGCCTCTATATGAGGCGCCTTTCTTGTAATATCTGTGGTTATTAATCATTAATCATAAGGTATTATCTTTAGATACGAGGTGAGACGATGGAATGGTTACGGTATGGTGCACAGAAGTATCCTAATCGCATATGTATAAATGAATATACCTATAACGATATATATGGCGGTGTGCTCCATGTGGCTAGTGAATTGATACATCTTGAAAGCTCCCGTGTAGCTATTTTATCGGACAACTCTGTTACTATGGCAATTTATGTACTGGCAGCTATGCTAGCCCATAAAGAGGTATTGTTACTGAATGTACATCTTAAGCCCAACGAGATCGGAAACCAATTGAAACAATTAGGTATTACTACCGTATTACATAGTAAAGAACGTTATAATCAACTACCTAGTTTACTACGTACCATTGAGTTTGAACCGCTAGAATCCATTCTGTCTAATCTGAATTTAGAGGACATTTTTGATTGGAACTTTGATGATGCAGACATTGCGGCCATTATGAACACTAGCGCTACAACAGGTCAGTTTAAATCAGTACCACTTCGATGGGGGCAAATTAGAGCTCATGTACAAGCGTCTCAAGAGGTGCTAGGTAAAACTGAACAAGATAATTGGCTTATGGTATTGCCCTTGTTCCATGTAAGTGGATTATCTATTTTGATGCGATCACTTTATAATGGAACGGCTGTCACTATATTGCCTAAATACGATGAGGCAAAGGTTTTAGAACTCATTGAAACCGAGAAAATCAATATGATGTCTCTCGTGCCCACAATTTTGACCCAATTAGAACCGAAGATTACACATCATACATTACGTGTTATTTTGCTTGGCGGCGAGTTTATCCCGATGGCCTTAATCGATGCTTGTGAAAAGAAATTGTTGCCAATTTATAAGACCTATGGCATGACTGAAACATTTAGTCAAAGTGTGACCTTCTCCGTATTGGATTATCCTCATAAACGAGATTCTGTAGGTAAACCATTACCTGGAATGCAGATTCGCATCGATAATCCTGATGCGGATGGAGTAGGGGAAATCCATTTGACGGGCCCTATGGTTATGACTGGGTATATCGACAAGGAACCTATCGATGGTGATCTTAATACAGACGATATCGGCTATGTCGATGAAGATGGCTTTGTATATATTCTGAATCGCCGTAAAGATCTTATTATCTCTGGTGGTGAAAATATTTATCCTAAGGAGCTAGAGGACCTAGTTTATACATTGCCAGCGGTGAAGGAATGTGCTGTTGTACCTGTATCTGATCCTAAATGGGGGCAAGTACCAGCACTATTTGTAGCCTTTCATGATGGTGAAAGTATGACTACCGATGAGATTCTATCCTGCATGACCTCTTCATTGGCTAAGTATAAAATCCCTAAATATGTAAAAATTTTACCTACATTGCCTCGTAATGGGACCGGTAAAATCGTGCGTAATGAACTACGTTTAGAAGATTGAAGCGCTTATGAATGACATTTTAAACTTTAAAAGTATAACTACATATCGCCTTAAACTACCGATGAAGTTTAATTTTAAGACCGCTAAGGGTGAGGTAAAAGAGCGGGAAACCATTGTCATCCGCATTGAGGACCAACAAGGTTATGTTGGCTATGGGGAATGTGTGGCTTTCACAGTCCCATTCTATACGGCGGAAACTGTAGATACATGTTGGAAAAAATTGGTGGATGATTATATATTTAATCTCCGCTTGATGCGGCCTAAACCTCTTATGACCTATGTACGCCAGTTACAGTTCTGGCTGAATAGAGATCATATGCCAATGACCATTGCCGCTGTAGAAAATGCCCTTATTAATCTTCATTGTGAGCGACTTGGTGTAAACTCCGTTTCTTATATTATGGGACAGCCCTTACAAGATACCATTGAAAGTGGCGTTGTTATCGGTGATGTACCGATGGAACAATTGTTAGATACAGTAGAAGCCCATGTGGCAAATGGTTGTAAGCGCATTAAATTAAAGGTAAATCCCACAGATGGCTATGAACGAGTATCTCTCGTCCGTAAGCAGTATCCAAACTTAGTCTTAGCTGCTGATGCAAACCAAAGCTATTCCTATGATGACATAGACAAGGTTTGTCAATTTAACGATTTGAAGCTAGCTTGTATAGAAGAGCCCTTTGCTATGACGACACTCCAATCCTATAAGGACTGGAAGTGGGAACGTCTTAACAATGATGATTGGAACATCGAAACACCTATCTGTTTAGATGAATCTATATTAGGCTATGATGATTTATCCTATGCTATTGAATATGGCTTAATTGATGTACTTAATATAAAAGTAGGCCGCATGGGCGGTCTTGTGCCAACGAAGGCAGCTATTAATCTATGTAGAGAATGTCATATCCCGTATTGGATTGGTAGCATGGTAGAGTCTGGAGTTTCTAAAATGCTCCATGCTCAACTCGCTGCACTAGGGGATTCCTATATGGCAGGGGACTTATCGGATTCTAATAGATACTTTGAACGTGACTTGATCTATCCTGACTTAACATTTAAAGATGGTGTTATGCATGTGCCTGATGGTGATGGGCTGGGTGTAACTGTTTTTGATGATCGATTAGAAGCGTATTGCGTGGAGAAACGAACACTATGAATTTGATTGAATCTTTACAAATTGAAAAGCCTCATATGACAAGTGAAACCACATGTGTGGCAAAAATGAATTTAGGCGACTTTCACAAGCAACCGCAAGGTTATTTAAATGGAGGGGCGACCCTAGCCTTTGCAGAAATTGCAGCGGGTATGATGAGTAACGAACTCATTGGTGCTGATAAATTTGGCGTAGGTCAATCTATTACAGCTAATCACTTGCGTCCTGTACGATGTGAAGGCTCTTTAACAGCCTATGGTACACTATTGGTGAAAGGAAAAACTTCACATGTATGGCGCTTTGATATGAAGGACGATGCAGAACGACTCATCTCACAAGTGACCGTAACATTAGCCATTGTGGACTTTGATTGGTAATAGATAATAAGTAATAGCTAAAAAATAAGTAATAGGTAGTAGATAATAGATAACGATAAAAGGACAGTAAATACTATGTTAGTATCTACTGTCCTTTTTTAGATTCTGTATAAGTTAATAATTGCTTATGGTTTATTACTTTTTACTAGCTATTTACGAGTTACTGTATATAAGTCTTCTATATCTGGAATATCATAAATAACCCATGTGCCATCGCCTAAATGACGCATCAAAACTCGTATATCTTTTGTCATATTTTTTTTGTTATTTTGGATTGTTACTGTTACGGTAGCTGTATCTCCATCGTCTTCAGATTTGATATTTTTAACCTCTACATCATGCTCCTTGAAGAGACGACCATCTACAAGACGGTCGACCATGGACATGTTGTCATCACTTTGAGCCGTATTGTTAGTATCTGTAGTTGTTGGCTGAGATTTAAAGCTGTCTGGATCTTCAATATATTTTCGCATCACATCTTCGATTAAAGAAGGCCCAAATGTCTTAGCTGCTGCAATAGTAGCTTTACCAAATGGATTAGATGTATCTATATATTTGTTGCCTTCCCGTTCTAAGATATTTTTTACAATAGATTTTGTATCTATGTGGCGTAAAGCCTCATCGGCATCTTTATCTTGCACGGCTTGATGAATAATTTTTAACGTATAGGCTGGTGTGTGGGGAATGTACCACATGAAATACCATGCTGCTGCAAGCGCACCTACAATAGCAATAATTAAGATGGTTATAAGAGATTTTGATTTCATTGTATTGCTCCAAAGTATTTTATATTACATTCTTATTATTTATATAATATATATTTATTTTATCATAGTTAAAGACGATTCACTATAACTATTGATTAGTAATACTTAAAACAGTAGAACTTTCAAATATATGTACTAATAAACTATAGAGAATATATATGCTATAAAGTGGATAAGATATATTATTGCTTTAGCTAACTAAAGAATATATAATAAAAGTATCTTTGATGAAAATTTCATATAAAGAGGGGGAGACTATGGTTAGTAAAAAGGTTATTATCAAATCTTTAGTATGTACAGCATTGACATATAGTTTTGCTACATGCGCATTAGCAGCAGATAAAGATACTGGAGAAAATGTTCAATCAAATTGGATGGATCGTACTGATATTGGTATTGGTTTTAAAGGAAGCCAGGAAGATTCCTATCATGATTATGCAATGCCTAATAAACAAATGACTGATAATAATCTAGGCTATGATACACGATTCCATTATCGTAATCATAACTCTAAGCAGAAAATGAACGCAAAGTATTTTATAGAGACGTTACAACCCATAAAACAATATGGTAAAGATGGCAAATCCATGGTGTTTGTACAAGGGCGCTTAGATGGTAATGGTGGCGAAAAAGTTTCCACTACTGCATATTGGAATGGTTCGGATTCAGATTTTGGAAGAATTGACGGTCAAGGTACCTATATTGATAAAGGTGAAGTAGTAAAACATGATACGCTTGGTGTTGTCGGTACTGCTGGTGTTGGCTATCGTCGCCTTAGTACACATGAGCATGCTTACGTCGGCGCCAATGTATTCTATGACTATGCATTTAAGGATAAACTTTCTCGTGTTAGTGCAGGATTAGAATATGTAGCTGGTCTAAATACGATTAGTGTCAATGTATACCATGGACTATCAGAAAAAACGGTGGGTCCTTATCACGTTAGTATGTCTTTACGTCAAGTACCACGGGCAATAGATTTCCATGATAGCTTAAGTTCACCGCCTAATGGTATTCGAAAAACACCTCGATATTCTTATGAACATGTATTGGACGGATTTGATATACGGTATACACGCGATTATAAGAATGCTCGTTGGTTATCTAGTTATGTGGAAGGATATCATTGGAAAACAAAAGCGCCAGGAGAACATCCAGAAGAGATGTACTATATTGACCAACATAAGTGGCAATCTATACATGGATTAAAGGTAGGCGCTAAAATGAATGTGACGCCTCATATTTCTGTAGATCTAGGAATTGGTAAAAGTAATATTAGTTCTGTAGAACCTTATGTATCAGTTATGTACACATTGGGTAAATCTCGATATGCGTACTTCGGTGGTAAGCATAGTGAAAATGTGATGACCACTGCACGTTCTAAGGTATTCGATAAGGTCAAACGTGGTGATATGAAGGTTGAGTATTATTGGGAACAAGACTTGCGTGATGGCCCTTGGGATCATTTATAATTTGTATCATACTTGTAAAAATACCATAATAAACAATTTTATATAATTATGTTGAAATTGGTACCTAATTTTTGTTAAAGAAATTTAGGTGCCAATTTTATTATTATCCTTAAGCTGGTTTTTAAGATAGTCACAAATCAGAAAAAATATCTGCTTTACAGGCGTTTTTGATTTCTGTAATTATAGGTATAATTTGTAGTATATTCAAGCATACTAAATATAAATGGCTAATATTTGCGATTTTTAATAGATAGTTCCTAATTTCATATATTTTGGAAAAATTCATCAAAAAATTAGAAAAAAGTACTTGCATTAGTACGTTACCTCATGTTAATATATACGAGTAGTCAACGAGAGTTGATACGCGGCCCCGTGGTGTAGCGGTTAACATGTCGCCCTGTCACGGCGAAGATCGTCAGTTCAAATCTGATCGGGGTCGCCATT
>CABTYY010000005.1:0-39682 GCA_902489125.1 uncultured Veillonella sp. | reverse complement strand
ATGGACATAGCAGCACCGTTTTGCTCTTTAATAGCGCCAAGGTAGCCGAAGTAAATCCATTGCATAGCTTCTTTAACGTCTTTAGCTGGCTCGGAAATATCGTAACCATAGGACGCAGCCATTTCTTTCAATTCTTTCAAAGAACGAATTTGCTCTTGGATCTCTTCACGGTCGCGAATTACGTCTTCAAGCATATCGCCCATAGTAATGTTGAATTGTTCTTTTTTATCTTCGATGAGGTAATCAATACCATACAACGCGATACGACGATAGTCGCCGATGATACGGCCACGGCTGTAAGCATCAGGCAAACCAGTTACGATATGAGCTGTACGAGCAGCACGCATCTCTGGTGTGTAAACGTCAAATACGCCATCGTTATGAGTTTTACGATGCTTTTTGAAAAAGTCTTCTGTTTGGGGATCCATTTTGAAGCCATATTCTTCAATAGCAGATTTCGCTGTACGCAGGCCACCATAAGGGAACATAGCACGTTTTAGCGGTTTGTCAGTTTGTAAACCAACGATTGTTTCAAGGTCTTTGTCGATATATCCTGGCGCATGGGCAGTAATGTGTGTGGCCACGGAAGTATCGGCATCGAGCATGCCGCCTTTTTCACGTTCTTCTTCATAAAGCTTCATTACTTGGTCCCATAATTTTGTCGTTCTTTCTGTAGGACCAGCAAGGAAGGAATCGTCCCCTTCATAGGGGATATAGTTTCTTTGAATAAAGTCGCGTACATCAACGGCTTTATCCCACACACCTGTGTTAAAATCTTTCCATGCAGTATGTTGCATTTTGCACCTCCATAAAAGGATATAACTATAGATTTCTATGCCTATAGTGTACAATGTTTGTCCTGATTTAACAAATTTTAAATGATATATATTTTCAATATATACTATGCGATTTTCGTAAGAATAGTTCTTATTTAAAATCCTACAATAATGGGTTCATCATTTAAAATCCAGTAATTATAATGTTTGGATTGAAAAATATGGGGATGTACACCTGGATTTTTGATTTTTATATTATCTTTAAATAATGAAAATTCATATCAATAAATAGAAAGTATTCGATATAGTGTGATGTACATTCTTGGAATCCTAGGGCCTTATTATGGTAATATTTAGATAGTATTAATTTAGGAACTATGTAGAAAGGTGGATGCTAATGACAAATCGAATGAAAGCTATCTTAGGAGCATCTGCTACCATTGCCGTATGGGCTACGGCGTTCCCTTTTGGAAAAGTGGCATTGCAATCTGTAGACGCCTTGACCCTATCTGTAGCAAGGGTTGTAGGTGGTGCTATACTCATGCTGATTATTGGTGTATTCAAAGGTTTACACATTCCTACATCTTGGCGTGAGTGGGGCGTATATATTTTATTAGGCGCTACAGGGAACTTCATTTACCAAGTTGTGTTTAATGAAGGTTTACGAACAATACCGGCAGCTACATCGAGTATTATTATGGCATTGACGCCAATGGTAACGGCACTGATGGCATTAATCGTTTATAAAGATAGAATACGTCCTATTGGCTGGCTTTTCACCGTAACAGCCTTTGTAGGCGTAGCTGTTATTATTCTTTGGAACTCAACTCTAACGATTCCTATGGGTGCCATATGGACGTTGATAGGGATGGTACTATTTGCAATTTATAACATTCTGAATCGCGGGCTTAGCTTGAAAGGGTATAACTCCATCACTATTGCTATGTGGTCCATGTTTACCGGTGCTATTATGGCATTGCCATTTGCAGATCATGCTATTGATATGATTGTAGCCGCACCTATTAGTGCAAAGCTTGCTATGCTGTATTTAGCATTCTTTTCCAGTGCACTTGGATTTGTATTCTGGAGCTATGCCTTTGAATATGCCGAAAAGGTGTCTGATGTAACTAACTTTATGTATATCTCGCCAATTGTGGCAGCTATAGTAGCAGCCTTTTTATTGGGAGAAATACCAAACATGGGACTCTATATTGGGGCACCTGTTATTTTAGGCTCCTTATATCTCTTTAATCGATATAGATAAGTTAATTTTGTTAGAGTCTGAATCATCTAGATTTGATGTAAAAGATATAAAGATATAAAAATAGAAAAATAGGGATGTAAACCCTTATAATATAAGCGTTATATAAAAGAGAACCTTAATCCATTGATGGTTAAGGTTCTTTTTTGTTTGACAGTCCTTATAAATTGTAGTAATCTAAGTACATAATTAAAACATACCTTAAAGATATGTTTTAAGGTTAAGATTAATTCCTACCATATTGTAGGGAAAGAGGTGGTACAGTGATTGCTATACGAAATGTAACGAAAGAGTTCGACGTTAATAAGCAAAAGGTTACTGCATTATCTGATGTAAACTTTACCATAGAAAAAGGCGACATATTTGGCATTATTGGCTTCAGTGGAGCTGGTAAATCTACACTGCTGCGCATGATTAATGCCTTAGAGGTACCTACCTCTGGTCATGTTGAAATAGATGGTGTGAATATCAATAGTTTAAGTTTTAACGAGCTTAGAAAAGTGCGTAAGCGCATCGGCATGGTATTTCAACAGTTCAATTTGTTGAATGCTAAGTCTGTATATGATAATGTGGCGATTCCATTAATTCTAAATAAAGTTCCTAAATCAGAGATTGATAAAAAGGTTAAAACCTTGTTAGACTTTGTTGATTTAGGGGACAAAGCAAATGCCTATCCTGGAGAATTATCTGGTGGTCAAAAGCAGCGCGTTGGTATTGCCCGTGCGTTAGCTACAGATCCATCGATTCTTTTATGCGATGAAGCAACAAGTGCTCTTGATCCAGATACGACAGAGTCTATTCTTCAATTATTGGAGCGCGTTAATCGTGAACTTGGGGTAACGGTGGTTATCGTCACTCATGAGATTGATGTAATTCAAAAAATTTGTAATCGCGTTGTGGTTATGGAGCATGGAAAGCTCATAGAGAGTGGCTCCGTACTTGAGGTGTTTAGTAAACCTAAACATGAAACAACAAAGCGATTTGTACGTACTGTAATTCCTGATGAAATTCCATCAACAGTGAAACATACCTTGGCTTGTGATAAACGGCCATATACAATTCTTAAGATGCATTTCTTAGGAAATAATACGACCGATAATGTTTTATATCATATTAACAAAACCTTTGATTTAGAAACAAGTGTGTTATTTGCTACCGTAACAGAGCTAGAACATACAGTACTTGGTATTTTTATTGTTCAGTTTATTGGTGATGATCTTGAGGTGGGCAAGGTAAAAGAATATCTTGTAACCCAAGGCATTGAATGGCAGGAGGTGGCACTATAATGGACTTCTTCATGCAAGAACTTGGTGTTCCAGGTTCGCAGTTATTACTAGCTGCAGAACAAACATTATACATGGTGTTCCTGTCTCTCTTCATCGGCACCATACTAGGGCTGATTATCGCAGTTACACTAGTGGTAACAAATCCTAATGGTATTGTTAAAAACAGCATTGTTTACACCATTACAAACACAATTGTTAATATTGTGCGTTCTGTACCATTTATTATCTTAATGGTGTTTATCTTACCGTTGACTAAGATGATTGTTGGTACTCGGGTTGGTACAACGGCGGCTATCGTACCACTTGTTATATTCATTGCGCCTTATCTTGCTCGACTCTTTGAAAACTCTATTTTAGAGGTTAATAAAGGCATTATCGAGGCTGCACAATCGATGGGTGCATCCCATTTTGAGGTGATTTGGCATTTCCTTTTACCAGAGGCAAAGGGTTCGCTTATCTTATCCATTACAACAGGTACTATTGGCCTTATTGGTGCTACTGCTATGGCTGGTGCCATTGGCGCAGGCGGTGTAGGTGACTTGGCCCTTACCTATGGTTATGAGCGGTTGAACTTCCCATTGATGTTATTTACTGTTGTTATTTTGATTATCTTTGTTCAAATTATTCAAACAATAGGTAACTACTTTGCACGTCGTGCGCGTCGTTCCTGATTTGATGAAATAGATTTTGGTTATATTGATTGTGAAAGTATAGGAGAATGTACTATGAAATTTAAAAAACTCCTTGCCCTTGGTGCGGCATTAGTATTTAGCGTAGCTTTTATCGCAGGCTGCGGTTCCAATAATAGCGATAATGGTGCTAAAAAGGAATTATCCTATAGTAAGTCTCAAGGCCCTTACTCTGAATTATTTGAAAAAGGTGTTAAACCAATTTTGGAAAAACAAGGCTATACCTTTAAAGGTGTAGATATGTCTGACTTGGTACAAGCGGACCAAGTGTTGAGCGATGGTGAAGTAGATTTCAACGTTGAACAACATACAGCATACATGAAAAACTTTAACGAAAAACAAAATGGTCATCTTGTAGCGTTGACTCCAATTCCAACTGTACCAGCGGGTATCTTTAGCGGTTCCAAAACATCTTTAGACCAAGTGGCAGATGGTGATACTATTGCAGTACCAAATGATGCATCTAACATGGCTCGTGCCTATGCGTTGTTGCAAAAAATCGGTTGGATTAAACTTGATCCTAACAAAGATTTAGCGACAGTAACACAAGCAGATATTATTGAAAATCCTAAACATCTTAAATTTACAGAAATGAAATCCCTTACAATTCCTTCTGTACGTACTGATTTTGACTATATTGTTATTACTGGTGCTATCATCTATAATGCAAAAATTGATCCTAAAACTGCATTAGCAAATGAAGATGTATTACCACAATGGTTGTTACAAGTAGTAGTTAACGAGAAGAACAAAGATGCTCAATGGGCAAAAGACATTGTAGCTGCTTACCACTCTCAAGAATTCAAAGACTACATGGAAAAAAATAACAACGGCCTATGGTTTGTACCAAAAGGTGAATAGAATATAGAAATATAAAAGACCCCCTAATAAGTTTTTACTTATTAGGGGGTCTTTGTTTGTCGGGAATAATCTGAGCTCATTAGTATCTGCTGCAAGTAGGGTAGTTACCTTTGGTAGACTTCCTTATACGGTCATGCCTGCCGCATAGTTTTCATAGAGTTCTTTATAGTGACCGCCGCGTTCGATTAGTTCGTGATGTGTTCCTTGTTCCACAATGGTGCCGTTTTCTACTACGAGTAGGAAGTCCGCATTTTTGATTGTGGACAAGCGATGGGCGATGACGATACTTGTACGTCCCTTGAGGAGGGTATTCATGGCTTTTTGAACCTCTACCTCGGTACGAGTATCAACGTTAGCCGTGGCTTCATCTAGGATGAGGATAGTTGGATCCGCCAAGAAGGCACGAGCGATGGTGATTAACTGGCGTTGGCCTTGAGATAGGTCATCGCCACCACGTTTGAGAACGGTATCATAGCCATCTGGCAAGGTTCGGATAAAGTGATCCGCCATGGCAAGTTTGGCAACATATTCAATCTCTTCACGACTAGCATTTGGTTTGCCGTAGCCAATATTATCGGCGATAGTACCTGTGAAAATCCAAGCATCTTGTAATACCATGCCTACTGTGCTGTGTAAGCTTTCACGAGACACATCGCGAATATCGATACCATCGATGGTGATGCGGCCATTTATAATGTCATAGAAGCGCATAATAAGGTTTACCAATGTGGATTTGCCAGCACCTGTAGGACCTACGATGGCCACCATAGAGCCACCAGGAATGTGAATGTTGATATCCTTCATAAATACATTGGACGGCGTATAGCCAAAATCAACATGTTCAAAATCTATAGTTCCTTTATGTGTTGATGTATCACCTAATGTTTTCTTACCCGTATCGATTTCAGATGGTGTATCAATGACTTCGTAAATACGGCCCAAGGCTGCAGAAGTTTCTTGGAATTTGGTGAGGATATAAGAACTGCGGGATAGAGGGTCTGAAACTTGACCGACATAGAGGAAGAAGGCTTGGATATCACCGATAGAAATAGAACCACGTAGCACCATGAGCCCACCTTGAATAGCAACGAGGCAATAGGTAATTTGATTTAAAAACTTAACGAGTGGTTCTACGAGCTGACTGGTAAAAGCCGCGCTTCTCATACTTTTAAATAGATTATCGTTCAGAATATTTACTTGGTTAGTCGTAGTTTCTTCAAGGCCAAAGGTTTGGATAATCGGTTTTCCTACTACAATTTCCTCTATGCCACTGTTGAAAGCTCCTAAGGCACTTTGGTTTTTGAGATAGACCCGACGAGCCCGTTTAGAGAGCCATGTTAAACATAGGATACCAATACAAATAATGGCGATGATAGAGATGCCTAGCATAGGGCTAATCCAAATCATCATCGCCGTGGCACCTATAATGCCGATAATGGCAGATACAAGACCTGGTACGCCTTCACCTATAGTTTCTGCAACTGCATCTAAGTCAGAGGTGAGACGGCTTAGTAAATCCCCACGTTGGTGATCGTGAAAGTACTCAATAGGTAATGAATATAAATGAGTGCTCATGCGTGTGCGCAAAGCGAGCACTGTTTTTGAGCCGATAGAGGCCATCATGTATTCGCCAAAGTAGGTGAATAAGGCGTGGCCCCCATAAATGGCAATAAGCCAGAGAATAATAGTATCAATGGAGGCGAATATTGTATTAATGTCTTGGTCTGTTTGCAAGCCACTAACAATAGCATCTACGACCTTGCCAAGTAATACTGGCGCTGATACCTCAAACATAGCTGCTGTAATAAGCGCTAAGATGAGTAGTGCTAGCCAACCCCATTGGCTTTTAGACTCCATCAGGAAACGGCGTAATGGGCTCATGCTGTCACCTCCTGAGAAGCTAAAATCTGTTTATATACTGTAGAGGTTGCTGCTAATTCATCATGCGTACCATACCCTGCTACTTGCCCTCGGTTGATGATTAAGATATGGTCTGCTTTTTTAGCAGCACTTACTTTTTGCTCTACGGAAATGAGGGCAGGGCGGTTATCCTTTTGTAATTCCTCGTGCAATGCTGTGCGAACCGCTCGTTCTGTGGTGCCGTCGAGAGCAGAGAAGCTATCGTCGAATATGAATAAATCTGGTTTTCGCACAAGAGCTCTAGCCATAGCTAGGCGTTGGCGCTGGCCTCCAGATAGATTAGTACCACCTTGGGCAACCATATATTGGTACCCACCTTCAAGGCGATTGATAAATTCGTCTGCTCTTGAGAGACGGCACGCATTTTCTACATCTTGAGTGGTAATTTCTTGATTTGGTGCTGCACCATATCGCACATTCATATCTACCGTGCCAGTGAATAAGTAAGCTCGTTGTGGAACATAGCCGATGCGGGCGCGTAACTCATCTACATTCCATTCATAGATGGACTTTCCCTCAAATAAAATATCTCCAGACTCGATAGAGAAGAGGCGAGGAATAAGGTTGGTGATTGTACTTTTACCAGACCCAATATCGCCCATAATGGCTAAGGTTTCGCCGTGATGTACCGTAAAGGAGATATTCTCTAGCGCAGGAGACTCCGCATTATCGTAACGGAACGTAACATTGCGGAACTCAAGAAGTGGTGTATCATCACTTGCTGTTACTACAAAGTTTTGGTTCTGTTCTTGATTAGCAAGAGGATTAATAGGCTGAGAATCTGAATTTATAATATTACTATTATATGGTTCAGGGAATGTATCTGTGTTTTCGTGTTCTAACAACTCTCGAATACGGGTGTAGCATACGATGGCTTCTGGAATGTCGATGATGACAAAAATGGCCATGAGCATACTCAAGAGAATTAGATTAGCGTACTCGATAACGGCAATGATGTCACCTACTTGTAGGGAACCAAGGCTGACGTTGTAACCGCCTACCCAGAGAATGGCAACGGTACTCATATTAAATAGAATTAATATGGTCGGTAAACCGATGGCAAAGGTTTGGCGCAATCGTTTATTGAGTTGGGCTGTTTCTGTAAAAATACTAATTTCTTTTTCGTTTTCGTAGGTTCTTCTGTTGAAAGCTCTAATCACTGGCATACCAACGATGTGATCTCGAACTAGATCGGTAATATCATCTAATTTGAGTTGCATTGCCTTAATCAGTGGTAAGGCACGGCTTTCAATAAAGACAATGGTAAGTATCATACAAGCCATAACGGCGAGAATGACGAGGCCTAGTTGCCAGCTTTTGTAGAAGGTGAGCCCGAGGCCGACACAAATCATGAGGGGCATAGGGAGGATCATATTTAAACCTTCCCCGAGGACGGATTGAATTTTCTCTACATCTCGGCTTGTGCGCATCAATATGGTGCCAGTACCAAAGTGTGTGAAGTCACGAAGGGAGAAGTATTGTAAGGCTTTCACCAAATCATTGCGCAGTTCCTTGCCCATAGAGGCAGAAATGTGAGCACTCATAGCAACACCTAAGATTGCGGATAATACAGTTAGTAGCGCCACAACAAGCATGTTTATGCTAGAGCTAGTGATCATTTCTAAATCGCCACGGAGTACGCCATCATTGATGATAGATGCCGTTAGCGTTGGTATATATAATGTACCTGCCACAGTGAGTAACGAAAGGATCGATACGATGATGGTAGGAAACCATAGAGGTTTTATGTAATGTATAAATGGTTTCATTTAAATCCTCTTAGTAAATTGCATTAAATTAATAATTTTCGATATTTATATTATATTGCATAAAATTAAAAACGACTAGTTTAATAAAACCTATTATAAAAAGTTTAGTATCTATTAATAACTGTTATGTTTTAAGTTATGTACTGATATTAAAAATTTTGATATACTAGACAAGCATTTTTTTGCAATTTTTGTTTTGAAGTAGTAAGGAGAGTTTCTAATGAAGTTGAATTGGAAATTATTCGCACCGCTTGTAGTAGCTATTCTTGTATGGCTCATCGGTGCTCCTGAAGGCCTTAGCGCAAATTCTTGGATTTACGTAAGTATTTTCGCTGGCCTCGTGGTAGGTTTGATTTTAGAACCAATGCCACCAGCTTTTATCGGTATCATTGCAGTTACCGTATCTATGTTGTTTAAAGTAGGTCCTGCACCTGTTGTAGATAAAGCAACTGGTGTAGCAAAGGCGATTACTGATGCACAAGCTATCAGTTGGGGCCTCAGTGGTTTCTCTAATGCCATCGTATGGTTGATCTTTGCAGCTTTCATGATCGGTATTGGTTATGAAAACTCTGGTCTTGGCCGTCGTATTGCCTTGTTCTTGGTAGCAAAGCTTGGTAAGTCCTCTTTAGGTCTTGGTTATGCCATTGCTATTACTGACCTTGTGTTGGCTCCATTCATTCCAAGTAATGCGGCTCGTTCCGGTGGTACGATTTATCCAATCGTATCTAGTATTTGCCCAATGTTCGATTCCTATCCAGATAAGAACCCTCGTAAAATTGGTTCCTATTTGAACTGGGTAGCATTGGCAACTACATGTGTATCTAGCTCTATTTTCTTGACTGGTGCAGCGCCAAACCCATTGGCTCTAGAATTGTCTGCTAAATCTGGTATCGTAGCTGCTAACTGGGGCACATGGTTCCTTGCATTCTTGCCAGTAGGTCTCATCTTGTTTATCATCACTCCATTGTTAACGTATGTATTCTGCAAACCAGAGGTAAAAGGTTCCCCTGAAATTGCAGCATGGGCAAAAGATGAATACAAGAAATTAGGTTCTATGACACGTAGTGAAATCTTCATGGCCTTGATTTCTGTATTGGCTCTTGTACTATGGATTGGTGCTTCTACATTCAAAGTAAACCCAACTACAACGGCTTTAATTGTTATTATCTTGATGATTTTCACTAAGATTATGACATGGCAAGACTTCCTTGCTAACAAACCAGCATGGAATGTTTTGACTTGGTTCGCTACACTCGTGCCTATGGCTTCTGGTCTTAAGAACGTAGGCTTCTTAGAATGGCTTGCTAAATCTGCAGGTGGTTCTTTAGTTTCTTTAGATCCAACAATGGCTGTTCTAGGTTTATTGTTAGCATTCTGCTTGCTTCGTTACTTCTTTGCTTCTGGTACAGCGTATGTAACAGCTATGGTAGGCTTGTTTGCTACTCTAATTCTTCAAATTCCTGGTGTTGATCCAGCTCAAGTTATGTTGATTCTATTAGTACCAATGGGTATTATGGGTATCCTTACACCATATGGTACAGGTCACAGCCCAATCTGGTTTGCTAGTGGCTACAACAAAGGTCCTGAATTCTGGAAATTAGGTGCTATCTTTGGTATTATCTACCTTGCAATCTTTATCGTGGTGGGTATTCCATGGATTCAGTTCGTAATGCCACTTTTAGGATAGGCTTTCCGCCGCCATATGTCTCTCTACGCTCCATCCTGACGCAAGTCGCTGGACAGACATATGGCGGCTTTTTCTATCTTAAAATGGCAAAACTCACTTCAGGTGGGCAAGTCGAGCTTACAGAACACTACGAGGGGCTTCCTTTATATCCGAAAATGGCAAAGCTCCACAAAACTCGACAAATCTAAAAAAATAAATATAATAGTAGAGTGATAGTGAATTTCTTGTCTAGTTTCTGATGGAGGTGTTTATTATGTCTGCTTCAGAGCGTGTGGTACAGTCGATTTTGTATGAGGTTGGTTGTATTTTAATCGGTTGTTTGGTGATGTTGTTTGTTCCGCATGATGGACAGCCTTTTGTATTGATGGTTATTTTTTCCTTGCTAGCTATGGTTTGGAATTTTGTGTTTAACTGGATATTTGATAAACTAGTACCAGGTGATCGATTAGAGCGGGGTCCTGTAATTCGTACGATTCATGCAGTATTGTTTGAAGGTCTATTTATGATTGCCACTGTACCGATTATTATGTACATGATGCATATGAGTTTTTGGATGGCTTTTGTGACGGATATAACGATGACATTAGTTATCCTAGGTTATACTTATGTTTATAATTGGGTATATGATCGGGCACGTCTATATTTTGTAGAAGCTTAGTTTTATTATATGAGGTAAGTACCTCTTAAAAATCTATATTGTATAGTAGGAGGTTCTTATGTCTACCAAATCTATTACGGGCACAGGCCTATTGTTGGCCGTAGCCTTATTGGCGCAAAGCTTGCGTCTCATTTTCCCATTTATTCCTAACCAGGTGAGTATGTTCCTCATCGGTTCCATCACGTCTGCTACGTTTGTACTAGCCACATGGCGCTATGGTTGGAAAAATGGTCTCGTTATCGCCTGGATTGCGCCTGTAGTAGCGCATTTACAAGGTATGTTGCCGTTGCCACCGTTTATTTTGATTACCGCCCTTGGCACGACTGCCTATGTATTTGTAGCCTATTGGTTACAACATAAACCGAAGGTATTGCTTATTGTTGTGGCGGCTTTAGTGAAAGCAGGTGTTCTATTCGGCGGATATTCTTTGTTCTTCTCTCTATTCCAATTTCCACCGAAGATTGTAAATACTATGTTGTTTGTGTCTAGTTGGCCGCAACTAGTGACGTCTTCTTTGGGCATTATCTTGGCATTGCTTATTACAAAACGTACAAAAAATTAGGCTAACTTAACCTAGAGTTATGGCAAGCCATTCAAAATAGATATGACTTTTTGGGGGCACTCATGGCGTATGAGTGCCCATTTTTGTTGACCTTAATCATTGTCTACTTTTATAATTAATATATTGTATACAAATATGAGGAGTTGAATGGAATGAAATTTAATACAAAATGCGTTCATGGCAGCGGTAAACCAGATAGCACTGGTGCAATTTCCCCTGCAATTTATATGTCTAGTACATTTTCCCATCCAAAGTTGGGTGATACAACAGGATATCAATATACACGTGAGTCTAATCCAACACGGGATCGTTTGGAACAATTGATTGCAGGTCTTGAAGATGGTAAGGATGCATTGGCATTCTCTTCCGGCATGGCCGCAGTGGACGCTGTATTCCATCTATTCTCCCCTGGGGATCACATCATTTTAGGTGATGATTTGTACGGTGGTTCTATCCGTATGTTCACAAATATTTACGAACAAAACGGCATTGAGTTCACCTATGTTGGTACATCCAATCTTGATGCGGTGAAAGCAGCTTTCAAACCAAATACAAAGGCTGTTTATATTGAAACTCCAACAAATCCGATGATGGAGATTACTGATATTCGTGCCTTGTGTACCTTAGCTCATGACCGCAATGCACTAGTCATTATCGACAATACATTCTTGAGCCCTTATTTCCAAAAACCATTGAACTTAGGTGCCGATATTGTCGTTCATAGTGGTACTAAATTCATCGGTGGTCATCATGACGTTATTTCTGGTTTCACCATTGTAAATGATGATGAATTGGCTGCGAAGTTGCGATTAACTTATAAAACGGTAGGTGCTTGCTTATCTGCTATGGATAGCTGGCTCGTTATCCGCGGTGTAAAAACATTGGCACTTCGCATGGAGCAACACCAAAAGAATGCCATTGCTCTTGCTGAATGGCTTAAAAAACAACCTAAAGTTACAAAAGTGTTGTTCCCAGGTCTTCCTGAACATCCAGGCTATGAAATCAATAAAGCCCAAACCACAGGCTTTGGCGGTATGTTGTCCTTCGAAGTAGATAGCGAAGAAACAGCTAAACAAATCTTAGAAGGTATTAAGCTTATTCAATTTGCTGAAAGTCTTGGTGGTACTGAGTCTTTATTGACATATCCTGTAACGCAAACTCATCCGGACTTAAAACCGGAAGATGCAGAACGTAAAGGTATTACACGTCGTTTATTACGCTTATCTGTAGGTATTGAAGATACAGACGACTTGATTGCAGACTTGGAACAAGCTTTCAATAAATAAAGGAGTTCCTATGGGACAATATAATTTTGATCAAATTTTAGATAGAACGCACACAAAATCCTTGAAATACGATTTTGCTGTGAAGCGCGGTAAACCAGCTGATGTGTTGCCATTCTGGGTGGCGGACATGGACTTTAAGGTGCCACCTGAGTTGAAGCAAATTTTGCTAGATCGCGTAAACCATGGTGTATTTGGTTATACAGAATCCGATGATGAATACTTTAAAGTATTACAAAACTGGTTTACTACGCGCTTTAACTGGACACCAGAACAAAAGTGGCTCGTTAAGACGCCGGGTATCGTCTTTGCCTTGGCCATGGCGGTTCGTGCTTTCACCAATGAAGGGGAAGGCGTGCTTATCAATCAACCGGTATACTATCCATTTAGTATGGTTATCGATGATAACGATCGCCGCCTTATCAATGTGCCATTAATTAAAGGGGAAGACAAATATACCATCGATTTTGAGGGCATAGAACGTGCTATCGTGGAGGAAAATGTAACATTATTCCTCTTGTGCAACCCGCATAATCCTGTAGGCCGCGTGTGGACTGAGGATGAGTTGAAACGTCTTGGCGACATTTGTATTAAACATAACGTACTCATCGTGAGCGATGAAATTCATGCTGACTTTGTTTGGAAAGGGCATACGCACAAGGTCTTTGCTGATCTTGGTGAAAGCTATGCAGAACACTGTATCGTATGTACAGCACCTAGTAAGACTTTCAACATCGCTGGCTTACAAGTAAGCAATATTTTCATTCCTAATGATTCCTTACGTCGTCGTTTTATCAAAGAAATAGACCGAGCTGGTTATAGTCAATTAAATACAATGGGCATCGTTGGTTGCGAAGGGGCCTATAAAGTGGGGGCACCTTGGCTCGACGAGTTGAAAGAATATATTCAAGACAACATTCAGTTCACCATTGATTATGTGGCAAAATATATGCCAAAAATTCACGTATATCGTCCGGAAGGGACATATCTTATGTGGCTAGATTGTTCTAAGTTGCCATTGAGCCCTAAGGAACGCGATGAATGGATTATCAATGAAGCTAAGTTGTGGCTAGATACGGGCTCTATGTTCGGTGTCGATGGGGAAGACTTTGAGCGCATCAATGTAGCATGTCCTCGTAAAACATTAGAAGAAGGCCTTGAAGCTTGGCGTCGTGCCTACGAGGCTAGAGGCTTTTAATAATATTGGTTAGAGTGTTTAGATTAGGTTATCAAATTGTTTAGTGTGTAGAGGTGATAGTATGCCTATTAAAGTAATAAAAAATTTACCGGCCATTACGAAATTAGCTCAAGAGAACATTTTCGTTATGGATACAGAACGGGCGGAGACTCAACAAATCCGACCTTTGCAAATATTGCTAGTCAATTTGATGCCTACTAAAGAAGTTACAGAAACTCAAATCTTGCGTGCTCTTAGTAATAGCCCATTGCAAGTGAACTTAACATTGTTGCATACTGCATCTCGTAAGGCTAAAAATACAGATGAGCAATATTTAGATACCTTCTACCGCACCTTTGATGAGGTGAAGGATGAGTTTTTTGATGGCATGATCATTACAGGCGCTCCTGTAGAATTAATGCCCTTTGAAGAAGTTGATTACTGGGATGAGTTAGTAGAAATTATGAATTGGGGCGAAGAGCATGTATACTCTACGTTCTATATCTGTTGGGGTGCACAGGCTGGTTTGTACCATCATTTTGGCATTAATAAATCCGTTATGGATGAAAAGCTGTTTGGTGTATACGAACACGATATTTACAATGATCGCCCGGTGCTCTTGCGTGGCTTTGATGAAAAGTTCTGGATGCCACACTCCCGTCATACCACAGTTTCCTTACAACAAATTAAGGAAAACCGAGAATTAGAATTGTTGGCAGGATCTGAACCAACCGGTGCAGCTATCGTTCGTAGCTTAGACAATAAACACATCTTTGTATTTGGTCACGCTGAATACGATTGGGATACACTCAACCGTGAATACGTACGAGATATTAAAAAAGGCTTGGATATTGCGGTTCCTGAAAATTATTTCCCTGATGATGATCCAAAACAACGACCTGTTGTACGTTGGCGTTCTGTAAGTACATTGTTGTTTACAAACTGGTTAAACTACTATGTATACCAAGAAACACCGTACATCATTGAACAAATCCAAAAAATGAAATTTGAACGAGATAAAAATTTAGGTGCTTATATCTAAATTATGATTAGTAGAAATACCCCTAATTACTTTTAATGGTCTCCTATTGTGAGATAGTTTTAGAAAAGTGATTAGGGGCTTTTTTATGTGTAGAAACTGCATATAGCTGTAATTGGCATCTTTCGGATGGGTATTTTATGAGTAAATACATGTTTGCTATAGTTTCAAGTTATGGCTAACTGTATAAATTAATAGTAGACATAATTTTTAAAACATAGTAGTATACTAGGTATAAAGAATGAACTCAATTCACAGTTAATATAAAGGAGTTGTTATAATGAGCAAACAATACAGATTTGAAACATTACAATTACATGCGGGTCACACAGTAGATCCAACAGGTTCTCGTGCAGTACCTATTTACCAAACTACATCTTTCGTATTTAAAGATGCTGAAGAAGCAGCTGGTCGTTTTGCATTAACTAATCCTGGTGGTATTTACTCCCGCCTTGGCAATCCTACTACAGATGTATTGGATGCTCGTGTTGCACAACTTGAAGGTGGTGCAGGTGGTATCGCTGTAGCATCTGGTTCCGCAGCGATTACATACTCCATCTTGAACGTGGCAAGCGCTGGCGATAACATTGTTGCTGCATCCACATTATACGGTGGTACTTATAACTTGTTTACAGCAACATTGCCACGTTTAGGAATCGAAACTAAATTCGTAAACCCTGATAATTTGGAAGAATTTGAAGCGGCTATCGATGAAAATACTAAAGCTGTTTACATCGAATCCATCGGTAACCCTGGTATTAACCTTATCGACGTACAAGCAGTAGCTGATATTGCACATAAACACAATATTATCTTGATCGTAGATAATACATTTGCATCTCCATACTTGTTCCGTCCATTAGAACATGGTGCTGACGTAGTTGTACACTCTGCTACTAAATACCTTGGTGGTCACGGTACAACATTGGCTGGCGTAGTAGTAGAATCTGGTAAATTCGACTATAAAGGTTCTGGTAAATACCCTGGTTTCTCCGAAGGTGACGAACACTACAATGGCTTAGTATATGGTGATTTGCCAATCCCATTCACTGTAAAAATTCGTGCTCAATTGCTTCGTGATACTGGCGCATGCATTACTCCACTTGCAGCATGGCAAATCTTGCAAGGCGTTGAAACATTGTCCTTGCGCGTAGAACGTCACGTAGAAAATGCTCGTAAAGTAGTAGATTTCTTGAGCAAACACCCTAAAGTAGCATGGGTAAGCTACCCAGAATTAGAAGACAGCAAATACAAAGCTTTAGCAGATAAATACTTCCCTAAAGGTGTTGGTGCTGTATTCACATTCGGCGTAAAAGGTGGTAAAGAAGCAGGTATTAAACTTGTTGACTCTTTGGAAATCTTCTCCAACCTTGCTAACGTAGCAGATGCTAAATCTCTTGTTATTCATCCTGCATCTACAACACATGCACAACTTAACGAAGAACAACAAAAATCTGCTGGCGTAACACCAGATATGATCCGTGTATCCATCGGCCTTGAAAATATCGATGACATCATCGAAGACTTGGCACAAGCTTTGGATAAAGCATAATTTTCTTACTTCAATTATGGAAATACTATAGATCAAACTTTCAGAACATACAAATGACATTCTTGAGCTCTGACCTCGCTTAAGAAATAGAACACAAACTATCAGACCTATAAAACTTATACAAAAGACCTCCCTTCGTGGGAGGTCTTTTTGTGTTAAATATATATTCTGATTAATTGTAAATTAGTTTGTTGTGTTGTAGTAGATCTCTATAAATAGATAGTAATATCTGGAGGATAGAGGATAGAGGATAGAGGATAGAGGATAGAGGATAGAAAAAAGACCTTGGATTCAACGATCCAAGGTCTTTTTAAGGGAGTATAGTGTGTGTAACGTTCGGTCTGTGGTGTGTGAGCACAGACCTTTTACCTATTGTGTGAGATAGGGTTTTGAGAGAGCCCTTTGTGAGTCATAGGGGGCTCTCTAAGTTTGTGTGTTAGTTTGTGTTAGAGAGTGTATCCAATGGATACTGTGTGTATAGTATGTGTGTTATATGTGTAGTGTGTCATCTAAGTGGGTTAGGATAGGGTTCACTTGATGAATTAAAATCTTAGTATTTTGTGCTTTTTACTTTAGCGCTTAACACTTTACCGTTCATGCCGTCAACTTTTACTTCAGCTTTTTTGCCGCCGCCAGTTGTCATATCGAATTCGTATACAGCACGACCGTTTTCACGTTCAACAGTCCATTCTACAGTTTGGAAGTCAGAACCAACTTTTTCCATAGCTTTAGTTTCAGCTACTTCAGGGATGATGATGTTTTGAACGTTAATAGTTTTGTTAGCTTTAGCATAGCCTTTTACTTCTTTACCAACAATTTGGCCAGTTGCTTCATCAACTTTAAGTTCTACTGCACGGTTGTTGTAGTAACCTTCTACTTCATAGTAAGGGTTGTGTTTAGCATCGTAAGAAATAGATTTTACAGTAGCGCCAGGGAAGTTTTGTTGGAATACTGTAACAGCGCCCATGTAATCAACAGAATAGTTAGCTTGAGCGGATGGAGCTACGCTACCAACGCCTTTCCAGTTACTATTGTTGTTATAAGCATGGTTGCTAGCTGCGCCAACTACACCTGCTAATAATACTGTACTAACGCCAAATGCACATAATACCTTTGATACTTTCTTAACATTTTTCATAATGAATGCCTCCTAATATAAGGTACTTTTATATACTGTTTTGTGAAAGTAGATTTTACTCAATCTACTTACGTATAATTTAATGTTGCTACATGAATATAAAATGAAATTTAAAGTTTTTTGTATGAAGATGAGTATATCTTTTAGTTATTATGAACGATTGATAATAACTATAATATATGGTCAAAAAAACAAAATACTTGGAATTGCTGTATATATAGTATTAGACTATATAGTTAACTAAAAGTCAATATACATAGTTGACAATTAAAAATACAAGTGATTTAATTTAGGTAGTTAGTAGTTTGTTGATGTGTTATCAATGGAGGTATACCATGAGTTCCACAGTATCGAAACAAGGTCGCATTACCACCCGTCAGTTAACGATGACAGCACTTTTTGTAGCATTAATTGCTGTAGGTGCTTTCATACGGGTACCATTACCTAATTGTCCATTTACATTACAAATCTTATTTACTACCCTCGCAGGCATTGTGTTAGGTAGTCGATTAGGTGCTGCTAGTGTTGGTATTTACATTGTATTAGGCTTAATTGGGGTACCGATTTTTACATCTGGTGGTGGTCCTGGTTACATTTTGCAACCCACCTTTGGTTATTTAATTGGTTTTATGGTAGGTGCTTATGCAGTGGGCCGTATTGCAGAGACTATGGAAACATTGTCCTTTAAGCGACTATTAGCAGGATCTATATTAAATCTATTTATCGTGTATGGCCTTGGAATGATTTATCTATACTTCATTATGAATTTGTACTTAGGTAAACCAATTGGGGTAGAGGCCGTTATTATTACATGCTTCTTGATTCCCGTAGGTCCAGACATCTTCCTTTGTGCCGTTGCTGCATCTCTTGGCAAACGAATTGTTAAAGAGTTACATCGATAATATAGTCCTAATATAATACTATTATATGTTTACTAAATATATGTTTATTAAAACCGAGGCATTAGGCCTCGGTTTTTGTTTATTGTTTATATATTTATTTAAGCCTCTTTAAGGCTATCGATTTAAGATTGTTTATTTAAGGATATACATAACCTAAAATAGGTTCTGCTGATTTTATTTTTGTAATTTCTACGTATGGTTGTTGTCGACCGTGGAAATCTCGTGTAGATACTTTCCCTTCGATAGAAACCCATTGTTCATTGGCTAAGCTATCACCATCTGGTTTATAGGCGGTCATGCCAATCGGTGCCACGTCAGCAATGCAGCAGGACATAGCCATACGAGAGATGGTAAACTCATTAGATTTTAGCGTGTTATCATCGCGGTTTACATAACCTGTCATATATACTGTGTAGTCTTTGTATTGGTCTACATTAGATCCAACCTTTACAATGGTTTGATAGAAATTGTCTGAATTTAAAACGATTTCTTTTTTGTCTTTAGAAATGCCAGGCTCTTTGCTTTCACTATTAACTGTAATAACCTCGCCGATGGCATCATTTGTAAAGTCAAAGTTGTTTGTATCATCATTGATTCGTGCTGCACCTTGAACACCTGTTGTAGGTACAAGGACAGGGGGAACGATGAGTAAAACTACGGGAATAATGATAGGCACGATAGAGCGCCAGTTGTGTTTATAATAGCGCGATGGAGCCCAAATAACCGTAGCCAATCCGCCTAGTATGAGAGCTACACTGCTAATACCTAGCAGTAGTTCATATCGTGGTGCGATATAGTTCAAATAACGACCGGTTACGATTAGGTATACACAGCAGATACCTAAGGTGAGGTAAAGTAAGCCTTTCACAATGGAAAAGCGATCTTTCAGCCCTAATTTCATAGAATCATCTCCTTTTATATTCATGAAGAACTGAAATAGTAATGACTAAACATTAGCTTAAAAAGAATTGAAAACCTAATGCTGCTAAATAGGATATAACAACAATTGTTAAGCCTAGACGAAGAATAAATGATGTAGGCATATATTGTTTTAAAATATATACATTTTTAATATCGAGCATAGGTCCTAAGATAAGGAAACCCATGACTGAGCTCATAGGGAACAGGGTGCTCAAGGATTTGCCTATAATAGCATCTGATGTAGAGCATACAGAGAAGAAGAACGCCAATATTAGCAGAATTGGGATGGCCCACACGTCAGGTAATGTGATGCCGGCATTGATGAGCCAAGGCTTTCCATACACTTGAACTACGGATAGTACACAAGCTGCAATAGAGAAATAGAATAAGAGCTGGGAGAACTCTTTTTCCATATGAATGAGTAACTTTCTTTTATTGATATGTTTACTTTTCGATGCTTCTAAGACGATTTCTTCATAACTTAGGTTCTGTGCCGTTTTAGCTTTCATCATAGACGTAGATGGTGGTATAAAACGGAATGATAAGGCCACCAATAAAGCTACGCCAAGGCCAAGTACGATACGCCATACAGAAATCATTGGATTATCTGGAAAGGCATACCAGGTGGATAGAATGGTAATAGGATTGATGATTGGGCTGGCGAGCATAAATAGGAGGGCCACAGATAATGGTACGCCTCTATCTGTGAGTGCTTTAAATAATGGAATAATAGCACAATCGCAAACTGGTAAGGCTAAGCCACTAACCATGGCGGCACCATAGCTCTTCCAAGAATGATCTCCTAATAGTTTTAGCAGTATTCGTTGAGGTACGAAATAACGAATCACTGTTGATCCAATGGTTCCTAATAATAGGAATGGAATAGCCTCGATAATGAGCCCTGTAATGATGGCAAAGCATTGGTGAATGGAGTAAGGAATATCATGACGGAATGCAGTGACTAATAGTATGTAGGCGGTAATGCCGATAACTAATAGATTTGGTATGAGACCCCACGTAGAATTGCGGCATAATTCTGCTACCTTTTCTGGCGCTGGCGCTGTTATAATCTTGGCGTCACTGTTATAGGTCCGTAATAAGGCGTGATGTGTATCGGTTTCTATGATGATACAATCTGCACTATATAATTGGCTTGTTACATCATTACCTAAACCAGGCAAAATGGATGCGACGAATTGGTCTGTACAAAGATATAATACCTTTTCGATTTGTAATAGATGGCGCAGCTTATCACTATATAGCAAGGCTTCTAGTTGGTGAAAGCTGATCATACCGTTCCATTCAATCCATATTTCTTTAGGCTTTACCTTATCGATATAGCTTGCGATTTCATTAGCTATAGAACTATATGTATCAGGTTCATTAGGCGTAATTGCACTAAGCCTATCAGGATTGAGTTGTAATCCTTCTTTGATGAGCGATACAGCACCTTCTTCGGCGCTGATACATGCCGTGCCACCAAGCTTTTTACGATGTTGTAGTTGTTCATTTATGAAAGTACTTTTACCAGAACCGATGAATCCGGTAACGATATAAACAGGTATCATGATTGACACACTTCGTTATGTACCATTGGCACATTAAAATCTGTACCAATAACAACTAAGCTATAGTCCGTGGACTCACTAGGGGATAGGGAACAGTAATGGGTACCGTATTGCAACTCATGAGGTCCTTCGACGGTCGGTACAATCCCTTTAGCACGGAGTACTGTATCTGGCATACCTTCTAAGATGGTTTTCCACTGTACTAAGGTGAGTGTACGCAAGTCTTTGAATGTATGGCTCATAAATAGATGCTCATCATGTAAGGAATTGTCATCATGACAATGATAGAGACGTTTGATATAGTCTCGTAACGCAATGGTGCTCCATGCTTCTTCATGAATTGGAGTATTTGGTGCTAACTCGTGAATCATACGTTTTGTAATGCTTGTTTGTTGGATATCTTCGGTATGACTTAAGAAGATGGCATCACTATTTGTGATTTGATCCTTAAAGAAGAGACCAAAGTTTTTGATAAACATAGGTGCTTGCATGGCATCTACGGTGGTTACCGATGCATGAACATAGGCGGATTTTGCAATCTCTTCATCCTCGCAGGTATGGATGATTTCGCTTAATTTACTGACCCCTGATGGTTCAATATAGATGGTATCTACATCGTAATTTTGCAGAATGTCGAGCAGTGCTTGCTGGAAATTTCCTTGCAAGCTACAGCAAATACAGCCAGATGTAACTTCGCGAATGGTAGCCCCTGTTTTTGCAAGATTGGCTGCATCGAGGCTGGTTTCACCAAAATCATTTTCTATAATTAATATTTTATCTGTAGATTTATGTTCTTTTAGTATGTGTTGTAAAAATGTTGTTTTTCCAGACCCTAGAAATCCGGATATGATAACAATAGGGATCATACGTACCTCCTGAGTAATGTAAACACAGTATACACCTATAGGATAACACAGAAAATACACCCTAGGGTATATGCATAGTTATGAAAGTGCTATTTTTCTTAAAATTCTCATTAAATATATTGGTTATATACCATATATGAGTATAATGACAGATGTATTTAATATTCATAATTAATTGTGAAAAGTATTGTATATATCGATTCACGTATATATGAAGAGATACTCCTCTATGAATAAATATTAATTTTAAATTTGGGGAGAAGAATATAAAAAAATCCCTCCTATAGAAGACTCAGTCGAGGGAGAGTTGACTGAACTCCTTATAGGAGGGTGAGAAGAGAATTCGTTATATAAATCTCTAGTTAGATTATTTTTAGTATACCAAATTATACATAAAGTATATAGTCAATATTACTATTTTATGTTTATTGTAACTTAGCTAATAAAGCTTTTAGATATACATATACATTTTCAACAGATGGTAAATGAACGCGTTCCATTGGTGTATGTGGACTTACGATAGTAGGACCAAAGCTGATCATTTGTGTATTTGGTAGTACACCTTTTAACAAGCCACATTCGAGACCGGCATGAATTGCGTTGACATTCGCTGGTGTATCAAACATTTCGTTATGTAAGGAAATAGCTTGCTCTTCAAGTTTTGATCCTTTGTCATATTCCCATGCTGGATAGCCACCAGTGCGTTCTGCAGATACGCCAAGTGTTTTTGCAAGAAGAAGCATTTTCTTTGCTAAGAATTCAAGGCTGTTACTGTTAGAACTACGAATAGAGATGAGTATTTCAATAGTATGTTCATTTTCGCGTACGATTGCGATGTTGTCAGAAGTTTCTACAAGATTTGGGATAGATTTGCTTACAGAATGAACACCATCTTGTGCAAGATAGATGTAAGTAATGAGAGCTTCTGTTGTATCATCTGCATAGACTACATCAGGTGTTGCGACATCTTCTACAACAAATTTAAGACCTGGATCTTGGATACCATATTCATGGAGATATTGTTTTTCTTGGTATGCAATTAATGTTTTAATAGCCTCTACATCTTCAGCGCGTACGGATAATACGGCAACTGCTTTAGAAGGAATGGCATTATGTTTTACACCACCTTCAAAGGATGCTAAGCATACAGGATATTGTTGTTGAATATCATAGAGTACACGTGTTAATACTTGGTTTGCATTTGCGCGTTGTTCGCAAATTTCAATGCCGGAGTGACCACCTTTAAGGCCTGTTACGGTAAGGGATAAGCCTGCATCATAGCCAGGTTGGTTGTTTTCACGCAATAAAGGAATATTTACGTGAACGTGGCAACCGCCAGCACAGCTAACAGTAAAATCGTGTTCTACTTCTGTATCGAGGTTGAGTAAGTAATCACCACTTACTTGGCCTTCTTTAATAGCGAAAGCGCCATCCATACCAGTTTCTTCATTCGTAGTGAACAATAATTGCATAGGGCCATGTTGTTGGCTATCATCTTCAAGAATAGCAAGCATCATAGCACCGCCCATGCCGTTATCTGCACCTAATGTAGTGTGGTCTGCATGCATCCATTCGCCTTCGATGATATTGGCAATTGGGTCTTTAGTGAAGTCATGGTTAGAGTCGTGATCACGAACACATACCATGTCGATATGACCTTGTAAGATGATAGAAGGTCGATTTTCATAACCTGGGGATGCAGGTTTTTTGATGACTACATTATATTGGTCGTCTTGATGGACTTCTAAACCTAAGTTTTTGGCAAAGTTTACGATATAATCGCTAATGCCTTTTTCGTTGCCAGATTCACGAGGAATTTGGCTCATTTCTTTAAATATTTCTAATACGCGTTTTGCTTGAACGATTGATTCCATAATGGTTCCTTTCATTCTGATGTAATAATAGATATATATGTTGATTGATTATACTGAATACGTAGTAATTTTATTAGTATACGAATTGATACTAATAATTGGATTTATTTCAGTGATAACTTTCACCGACATATATATGGAATATATAAATAATTAGTATATATATAGTTATATCACAAGAATGATTATTAGGATAGTTAATGTAAGCATTAGCAAATGTAGAGACTAGCTATATAGGAATAATAATGTATAATGAGGTTATACGATTAACGATTTTACAAATCCATTAGATTTTAGAAGGTTGGTGAACCGATGCAACACGACAGTCGCAATATTAGTATGCTTATGGATTTTTATGAGATGACCATGGCACACGGCTATTTTACGCAACATGAAAACACGGATCGCGTCGCGTTTGATGTATTCTTCAGACGCAATCCAGACAAGGGTGGCTTTGCCATTTTTGGTGGTCTTGAACAAATCGTTGAGTACATTTTGAATTTACACTTTGATGAACGTGATATTGATTTTTTACGGGCTCAAGGTATTTTTAGTGAGGAGTTTTTAAACTATCTAAAAGATTTCTCGTTCACTGGTGATGTATATGCATTCCCAGAGGGTTCTATTATTTACCCCAATGAACCGGTTATTACTATCGTAGCGCCTCTCATAGATGCACAAATCGTAGAAACTGCAGTGCTAACTATGATGAACCATCAGTCCCTTATCGCTACAAAGGCCAATCGTATCGTACGCGCCGCAGATGGTCGTGTTGTAGCTGATTTTGGTGCCCGTCGAGCTCATAATGTGGATGCCGCTGTATATGGTGCGAGAGCAGCCTACATTGGTGGTGTGCAGTCTACGGCAACTGTTTTAGCGGGCCAACAATTTGGCATCCCTGTGAGCGGTACGATGGCGCATAGTTGGGTTATGTATCATGATTCAGAATACGAAGCTTTTAAAGCTTACGCTGAAGTCTATCCAGATGGAGCTGTATTCCTCGTTGATACTTATGACGTCTTGAACTCTGGTGTACCTAATGCAATTAAAGTAGCTAAAGATGTATTAGAACCTATGGGAAAACGTTTAAAAGGGATTCGCCTTGATTCTGGTGACCTGGCGTACTTAGCTAAAAAAGCACGCCGCATGCTTGATAAAGCAGGCTTAGAAGATTGTAAAATTATGGCTTCCAACAGCCTTGATGAATATACGATTACATCCTTGTTAATCCAAGGCGGGCCTATCGATATCTTCGGGGTAGGTGAAAGACTGATTACCTCTAAGAGCGATCCTGTATTTGGTGCAGTTTACAAGATTGCTGGTGTTGAAAAAAATGGCGTATGGGAGCCTCGTATTAAGATTTCCGAATCTGTTGAAAAGATTACGAACCCAGGCTTTAAAAAGGTGTACCGCGTGTACAATGAGAAAGGTCGTGCCATTGCAGACTTATTAACATTGTTAGAAGAGATACCAGATACAACCGAACCATATCGTTATATTGATCCAGAACAACCGTGGCGTGAATTGTACTTTGAAAACTGTACTTTCAAAGAAATGAAACAACTCATTATTAAGGATGGAAAATTACTAGTAGAATTACCAACCTTAGATGAGCTTCGTCAATATGTTAAAGACCAATTAGAAACTGAAATTTGGCCTGAAGAACAACGTTTTGAAAATCCACATCGTCATTACCTTGATATGAGTCCAGGATACTATCAAATGAAAATGGATTTATTAAATCGTATTTTCCGGAAAAAATAGGAGGGCTTATGTTAGATAATCCACAAGCAACAAAAGAGGCTCTCATTCAATGGATTCGAGATTATTTTAACCAAAATGGACCTAGTTGCAGCGCTGTAGTAGGCATTTCAGGGGGTAAGGACTCCACAATCGTGGCAGCCCTTTGTAAAGAAGCCCTTGGGGCAGAACGCGTAGTGGGAGTGCTCATGCCAAACGGCATTCAATCCGATATCGATGATGCTAAGGCCGTTGTCAATCACTTAGGTATTTCTCATATTATTGTTAATATAGGAGCTGCTTACGAAGCTTTAACAAATGCTATTATTCAAGGCGAAGGGTATGAAGTTGTAACGGGTAGAAATGATTTATCTCGAGATGCAGCTATAAATACACCACCGCGCCTTCGGATGGCAACCTTATATGCTGTTGGTCAAAACTTACCAAATGGTGCACGTGTGGCCAATACATGTAACGGCTCTGAAGATTATGTAGGGTACTCTACAAAATATGGCGATAGTGCAGGGGATTTTAGTCCTCTCGCCAATCTTGTTGTAGAAGAGGTGCGTCAAATTGGTCGACTCCTAGATATTCCTAAATATCTTGTAGATAAGACACCTAGTGATGGTCTCAGTGGTCAATCTGATGAAGATAAATTAGGTTTTACCTATGCAGTTCTAGATCGCTATATTAGAATCGGTCAGATTGATGATTTAGAAACAAAAGAACGTATTGATCATTTGAACCGTATTAATAAGCATAAATTAGAATTGATGCCTTCCTTTCAGCCCCAACGTTGATTAACAAATGATTCACTATTTTATGTATTTTATGATGGAGGTAATATGGAGACAAAAATAGCTTTGATTGGTACGGGTGGTACGATTGCTGGACAAGGCGCATCCGATACAGATTTGACTGGCTATACTGCAGGTGTGTTGGGTCTCAATGAAATCCTAGATTCTGTACCTGGCACAGAACCATATGGTCCATATATATATACTCAGTTTAGTAATATTGAAAGTTCCGATATTACTGTCCAGCATTGGTTGGATTTAGCCAAGTTAGTACAAAAATTAGTTGATCAAGAGGATATCGGTGGTGTTGTTATCACTCATGGTACAGATAGTATGGAAGAAACAGCCTATTTCCTTAATCTTACTGTTCATACAGATAAACCTATCGTTATTACCGGCTCTATGAGACCTGCAGGGGCAATTAGTGCAGATGGTCCTATTAATTTATTACAAGCGATTCAAGTTGCAAGAACGCCAGAATCTGTAGGTAAAGGTGTACTTGTTGTTCTAAATGGCTATGTTGATGGGGCACGTGATGTGTCCAAACGGAATACAACTAATGTAGCTACCTTTGACAGCCCATTAGTAGGTCATCTTGGTATTGTACAGGATGGTGTAGCTCATTATTATAAAGCCTCTACTCGCCGTCATACGAAAGAGTCTATTTTTGATGTACATGACTTAACAGAATTGCCTCGCGTAGTTATTTTGACTTGCTATGGTGGTATGGATGATATGGTACCAATGAGTGTAGTGGCGACTAATCCAGATGGGCTCATCTTGACTGGGTTAGGTCATGGCACAATTCCCCAAAATGTACGTCAAATAACACAAAATACGGCATTCCCAACTGTACGTGCCTCTCGTACGGGAAGTGGCATGGTATCTACGGTACCACAAGATGCTTTAGCTGGTTATCTTGTAAGTGATACATTGAGCCCTCAAAAAGCTCGTATTTTATTGATGCTGGGGCTTACAAAAACTAAAAATCTTAAAAAGTTACAACAGTTCTTCTATGAATATTAATTAGAAAAATAAAAAAGATTTGAGAAAAACTCTCAAATCTTAATTTGATATTCATTTTCAAATATTATACTGTGTGTAACAGTTTTATATGCAATGAACCGCACATCCCGATCGCCTAGGATGTGCGGTTTTTATTTCGCCTAGGATGTGTGTGTTTATTCGGCGCCAATAGCATTTTCTAAGGCTCGTTGTATACCTATATAAACAGCCTTAGCTAATGTATCCCCGAATAGGGAGAAGGAGCCTGCATCTGTTAACACATCACCATTGGTATCGATAGTGAGAACTACACCATCTGTAGAGGTACCGGTGGCAGAAGTCTTGCGCTCTTTTGTTATTGCATCAGGGATATCTTCGTTAATAAATGGATAGAGTCGTACACTTTCAACACCCCAATCTTGAAGGGCTGCTGTTTTAGCCTCTGTAATTGTCATGATGGCTTTCACCATAGCACTATCTGTTAAGGCCTTATTTGTAAAGACAAGAATGTTGATGGTACCAGGTACTATGAAACTGCCATCTCGCTCTTCGTAGCAATAGCCTGTGCCTGCACGATGGGCTGTTTTTTCATAGCCTGCAGTAACGATGGTTTCCACAATCGTATCATGTTCTTCGACCTTAGCGTATGCGTGAAGGTTCATTGTGGCAGATGTGAGCAGTGCTGTACTAAAATGAACGGGCGTATCGATGTGTTCAAACTCTTGTGCTAAGTAATTAGCTACAGAGCCGCCAGGTAAATCTTTTTCTGTTTCGATTTGATAGGTTAATTGTTGGTTTCGTACGGCCAAGGTATGGTGATACCCGCCATTGAGTTGACCACTAGATAAGGAATAATGGATGTCATCAAAGTGTACTGTAACGGAATTTAACTCTTTCGTTACATGGCCTCCGGTAGCAAGCTCTTGCGGCGCTTCATATGGATTATTAAACATATAAGTCTCCCTAGATTTAGATTGTTATATATGTCATATAACGATATAATAACTTTACTATCATTTTATAAATGCATATGTAAAATTATAGCATATATGTATACTGTTACTATATCTTAATAGTACTTATAGCGTATAGAGCTTTGTTTTATAAAAGTTTACCATGGAGGTTTACTATGGGAAATATTTTAAGTACAATATCTGAGCTGCTCTTTAAAGATGCTAATGTTCTTGTTCAGCTGAGAGATTGGTTTTTTGCACAAGCGGGCAATATATTATTGGCCCTTATCATATTTTGCGTAGGTCGCTATGCTATTAAATGGGTGAAAACCTTTGCGGTTCGTATTATGACAAAAGCATCTTATGATACTGCAGCGATGAGCTTTATTACGCAGATTATCAATTATGCATTGCTAGTAGGTTTAATTTTGATTTGTTTAAATCAAGTTGGTGTTCCTACCACATCATTTGTGGCTGCTTTTGGTGCCTTTGGTTTAGGTATTGGCTTGGCCTTGCAGAACAACCTTTCCAACTTGGCATCTGGCTTACTAATTCTTATATTTAAGCCTTTTAGAGCTGGCCATGTTATTCAAGTTGGAGATGTAGTAGGTAGCGTTAAGTCCATTCAATTTATGTATACTGTTATCACTACAAAAGACCAAAAAAATGTGTACATGCCAAATTCCCTTCTTACATCTCAAGCGGTAACTAATATTGCATATACAACTGAACGTGTGATTCCATTTATGTTTGATATTGGGTATAACAATGATCATCACGAAGCAATCAAAATCTTGAAAAAGATTTTTGCTAATGATAAGAGGGTTCTCAATCCTAAAGATATGGAAATTGGTATTGCTGAATTTGGCGATAACTCTGTGCGCATTGCTGCCTATGCTCGTGTTAAGTCAAAGGATTTCTTAGATGTGCAATATGGTATTATGTCTGATGTGAAAGATGCATTCGATAAATATGGTATCGACATTCCATATCCTCAACGTGTTGTATATCTTCAAAATGTAGATAATTCTACTGGTGAAATTAAGGGGACTAAGAAAAAGGCAAACGCAACGAATGTTGCAATTGATGATAGCCCTGAAAATTAATGTGTAATGTAGAAAGTGAGATAAATGATATCTTTAACAACTAATGTAAATATGATTTTGAAACGACTTATTTTGATGATAGCCTTTATAGGCGCTGTTATTCTCGGTGCCAGTAATTCTCATGCCGCGTATATTGCACCACCATCTACAGTTGGTGAGGCCGTAGTCCTCATTGATGCGGATACAAAGGAAATTTTATTTGCAAAAAATCCAGATAAATGGATGCATCCTGCGAGTACAACGAAAATGGTTACCTTGTTAACAGCTCTAGAGCTTAAAGGCACACAACTTGATGAACTAGCAACTATCAGCAGCTATGCAACAAGTATGGAGGAGTCCAATCTTGGTGTACGCGTTGGTGATCAAATCACTTTGGAAGGTGTTCTTGAAGGTATGATGGTTGCCAGTGGTAATGATGCGGCTGTTGTAGTAGCGGAAAATGTAAGTGGTTCTGTAGAGAAATTTGCGAAGGATATGAATCGCGTTGCTGCCAAAGCGGGAGCCAAGAATAGTGTATTCTTAAATCCTCATGGTTTGACGCAAATGGGTCATCACTCTACGGCGCGTGACTTGGCGATGATTGCAGCATACGGTATGAAATACCAAATGTTCCGTGATAAGGTGGCTAATGATTATTATAAGGTGCCTTATCAAAATCGTACGCCAGAAACAATTCGTACCACAAACCATTTCATTCGCAATAAATATCCTGGTGCAAATGGTTTGAAAACAGGCTTTACGAATGCGGCAGGGGAATGCTTGATTGCATCGGCTACACGTAATGGTCATACTATGATTGTAGTTATGCTTAACGATGATAACCGTTGGGATGAAGCAGTACAGTTCCTTGATTATGGATTTAAACTTCGCGGTGTAATTTAGTTCAGAGGGATATATGAGTTCATTTTTTGCATTTTTAAAACGCATGCGCTTTATCAATCGATGGAGTCTCATGCGCAATACGGAAACAGAAAATATTCAAGAGCATAGCTTAGAAGTGGCCATGGTAGCGCATAACTTAGCAGCTCTAAAGAATGAATACTTTGGTGGCAATGTAGATATTAATAAGGTAGCTGTCATTGCTATGTACCATGAAGTAAGTGAGATTTTTACGGGCGATATGCCAACACCGATTAAATATTTTGATCCAAAGCTTCGTGAACTATATGGTGAAGTTGAAACGTTGGCACAAGAGAAAATGCTATCTACCTTGCCAGAACGATTACAAGCTATCTATAAGCCTTTTATTGTAGATGCAGAAGAGAGTCCTGAATGGCCCATCGTTAAGGCGGCAGATACAATCTCAGCGTATATGAAATGTGTGAACGAACTCAAAGCAGGAAACGATGAGTTTAAAGAAGCACATGACTCTATCTTGGTAAAATTAAAATCATTAAATATGCCAGAAGTTGATATGTTCCTTGAAACCTATATGCCTGCACTTGGAAAAAGTTTGGATGAACTAAACTACTACGAAATCAAATAATGATTAAAAAAGAGACGACCAGAGGTCGTCTCTTTTTATTCTATAAAAATAGCCATAACATCTTAATAGACGTCACAGCCATTTTACATCTCAAATACAAATTATAATATCTATTTACCTTCAATAATATTTTGATTTCTTATTAATATTTTTTTCCCCCGCCACGAGAATGCCCGATTGCCATACTTAGCTTTGAATTCTTTGTTTGTTAGGGTCTCTAGTTCGTTAATATCTATGTACGGTTCTACGTGTTGAAATTCAGGTATGGGCGTTGTTGGGATATTTTGATTATGGGGACAGACCTCTTGGCATACATCGCAGCCAAATACGAGTGGCGTTTTTCCTATGATGATTTCCTCCTCGTTTGTAAGATCTCCTTTTTTCTGTGTTAAGTAGCTTTTACAGGTATCATATTTAAATTCGTCATGACCTAAACATTGCCCTAAGCAAGCCGTAATACACCGATTGCATCCTATACAGGACTGAGCGAGCGGTGTATTTGGCTCTAATTCTAAGGTAGTTAAAATTGTTCCAATGACTACATAGGAACCCCACTTAGGACTGATGAAACAATTGTTTTTGCCGTAGAAACCAAGGCCTGCTAAGTAGGCCATGTAACGATCCGCGAGGGGAGAGGTGTCACAATGTATAGAAAACTGGGCTGAAGTATTCATTTTTTGTAATTTTTCAGTAAGTTTTTCTAAATATTCATTAATGACCAGGTGATAATCTGTAGCCCATGTATAGCGGGAAAGATTAGATGGACCACTACGTTCTACGTAGTATGGGAAGAGGCATACTATAGCGCTTTTGGGCGTAAACTCTGTTGTTCCTAGCAATCGCTCTTCTACGTCGGCTGCTGTAAATGGACAGGGGTTGCTTTCATACAAAATAGTTTTTGCATTTTCAGGTAGGGGCCAAGGGGCAATACCAAATTCATAAATATGTAATTCTTTGCAAAATTCTTGTAAATTTATATCTTTCATCGTAGATTTAGTAGCGAATAATTGGTAAAATAAAAGTATAAGAAACGTGAGGAATTCTATAGATTCCTGCTAGGTTTGTAGTTCGGTGATATCTGTATTTTTATGGTTATCATCCAGTACTGTTAGTATTAGTATACCATTGAGAGGACAGATTATGTTAGCATTTATGAAAGTATTACAACCGAAGACGGTGGAAGAGGCTTATGAATTAGCCACAAAAAACAAAACTGCCCCAATGCTAGCTGGCGGCTGTTGGTTGCGTTTAGGTCGACGCACATGGCCTGCAGTGATTGATATGGCTAGTCTTGACTTGCGTTATGTTCGTGAAGAGGATAACGAATTTGCCATTGGTGCTATGGCAACGCAAGGTGATGTGGAACGTTTTGAGCCATTACAACAATTCTGTGGTGGTGCTGTTGTTAAAGGTGTTAAGGAAATTCTTGGCATTCAATTCCGCAACACAGCTACTATGGGTGGATCTGTAGCAAGTAAATTCGGCTTTTCTGATATAATTCCGGCTCTATTGGCAGTACATGCAGACATCGTTACTTTTAAAGGTGGTCGCATGTCCATGCAAGACTATATGAAATACAGAGAACGTGATATCCTCGTGGAAATTCGCATTCCTAAAGTAGAGGTACCTGTAGCTGTTGAAGCTCTTCGTATCTCTCGTGGCGATTTCCCAGTATTGACAGGTGCTATTCGCCGTGATGATAAAGGCGTTGAATTGTACATTGGTACAAGACCTGGCGTACCTCAATTAGCAGAAAAAGCAAGTGCTTTACTTTCAGAAAAAGGATTGGCCGCAGCAAAAGAAGCAGGTCAATTAGCATCTGAAGAATTAGTTTACCAATCTAACTCTCATGCGTCCAAAGAATATCGCATGGAAATGGTAAAAGCAATGGTTCAACGCTTGGCTAAGGAGGTGGCACAATAATGGAATTAGTACTTAATATTAATAATAAAAATGTAACTGTTAATGTGCCAACTGATGAAATGTTGTTGGATACATTACGTAATCTTGGTTACTACAGCGTACGTTGTGGCTGTGACACAACAAACTGTGGTCTTTGCACTGTATGGGTAGATGACGAAATTATCTTGTCTTGTGCATACCCTACATTCCGTGCACCAGGTCACAAAATTACTACATTAGAAGGCTTACAAGAAGAGGCTGAATTGCTGGCGGATTGTATTGCTAGCGAAGGTGCTGACCAATGCGGTTTCTGCACAACTGGCATGATGATGAGTGCTATCAACTTGAAACGTAAAAATCCAAAGGCTAGTGATGATGAAATTCGCGAGTACCTCATCGGTAATTTGTGCCGCTGTACTGGCTATGAATCACAACTTCGAGGGGTTCGTAAATTCTTAGAAGGAGGCCTGAAATAATGAATAAGCACATTGGTAAGTCCTATGACAAAGTTGACTATAAAGGTATCTTGTCTGGTAAACCATCTTATACAGGTGATTTTGTTCCAAAAGATGCGCTCGTTATTAAGGTACTTCGTAGCCCTCATGCACAGGCGCGCATTAAATCTATCGATACATCTAAAGCTAAATTGATTCCAGGCGTTGAAGCAATCTTCACACATGAAGATGTGCCGAATACCCGCTTTACATTGGCCGGTCAAACATATCCAGAACCATCTGCTTATGATGCTCTCATCTTGGATCCTGTAGTTCGCTATGTAGGCGATGAAGTGGCTCTTGTTGTGGCAAAAGATGAAGCTACAGCACTTAAAGCGATGCCTCTAATCAAGGTCGAATACGAAGTACAAAAACCTGTACTCGATATGCATACGGCTATCGACCATGAAACTGTAGTTCACCCTGAAGATGATATTCATAACAATATCCCTGTAGGTCAAGATTATAAACGCAATATTTGCGTATCTTATCATAAACGAGTTGGCGATATTGAAGCTGAACTTGCAAAATGTGATTATGTAGTAGAAGGTACTTACTTTGACCAAGCGACACGCCAAACAGCGATGGAACCGTTCCAAAGCTTTGGTTATATAGATGCATTGGGCCGTGTAGTTATCGTATCTTCCACGCAAATCGTATTCCATGTACGCCGTCATATTGCGCGTGCACTTGGTATTCCTGCGACAAAGGTTCGCGTAATCAAACCTCGTATCGGCGGTGGCTTCGGTTCTAAACAAACGGCTTGTACAGAAATCATGACAGCGTTTGTGGCATGGACATTGAAGAAACCTTGCTATCTCTTATACGATCGTACGGAAGCGCAAACGTGCTCCACTACACGTCATGCTCGTGAATGGAAAATCCGCGTAGGTGCTACAAAAGACGGTATTATCAAGGTCATTGATATGGACTCCATTACTGATGCAGGTGCTCATGCAACTCACTGCTTCACTACTACTACAGCTGGTGAGCATAAGTCCATTCCTTTATACAATAAAGCGACAGCAATTCACTACGGTACAGAAGGTGTATACATGAACCATACACCAGGTGGTGCATTCCGTGGTTATGGTGCTACTGAAGCGTTGTGGCCTTTAGAGTGTGCTGTTAATAACTTGGCGGATAAAATGGGGGTAGACCCTGCTGAATTGCGTCAAAAGAACTTGATTGCTCAAGGTGAACAAAGCTTGGTATATGCTCCAGATGAATATCTTGATTCTGGTTTGTTCCAAGACACTGTAAACCGCGTAAAAGAAATGGCTCGTTGGGATGAACGTCCTCATTCTTGGGATATTGACGAACGTTATCGCGGTGGCCTTGGCATGGCATTGGCATTACAAGGTTCTGGTGTTGCTAACATTGATGTAGCATCTGTAGAAATTCGTCTCGGTGATGATGGTAACTACACATTGTATACTGGTTCTTCCGATATGGGCATGGGGGCTAATACTGTATTGACTCAAATGGCTTGTGAAATCATCGGCTGTCCTATGGAATACATGACAGTTGTTGAATCCGATACAGACATCGTACCATTTGATCCAGGTTCCTATGCATCTAGTACAACATACGTAACTGGTACGGCTGCTAAGATGGCTGCTGAAGAATTACGCACTAAGATTATTGCTAAGTTCGCTCAATTCTTCAATACAGATGTAGAGAACATCGACTTTGATGGCGTTGTAGCTACTACAAAAGATGGTTCCCAAACAATGGATATCCATCAATTGGCTCCAAAATTATTGGTAGGTGTTAACGCTGAACAATTGTCTGGTTTTGCTACATGGGGCAGTCATACATCCCCACCACCATTCATGGCAACTATTGCAGAGGTGAAAGTAGACAAACAAACTGGTAAGGTTATTCCTCTTCATACATACTCCTGTATCGATTGCGGTACTGTTATTAACCCTAAATTGGCTCGCGTTCAAGTTGAAGGCGGCGTGGTACAAGCTATCGGTATGGCACTATATGAAGATGTACGCTATTCCAATAATGGTCGCTTAGAGACTAATAACCTTATGACTTATAAAATTCCAACCCGTCAAGATATCGGTGAGTTACATGTAGACTTTGTAGAGTCTTATGAACCGACAGGCGGATTTGGTGCTAAATCTATTGGTGAAGTTGTTATTAATACGGCTAGTCCAGCTATTCAACATGCTATTAAAAATGCAGTTGGTGCGGACGTTCGTACATTACCTATGACACCTGAGAAGGTATTTATGGCTATGGACGAGAAATATAAAGTATAGAGATTTCTATTTACTTTTCCTTTCTAAGGAGGCCTGGTTTTATGACATCACAAACATCCTATTGGAATCGATTGATTCAGCCGGGAATCGTGGCCCTCGTTGGGGCTGGCGGTAAAACGACTGTGCTTTCAAAATTAGTAGAATATGGACGGCTGAAAGGTCAGCCTATCGTAGTTACGACTACGACTCGACTCTATGAATCGCAAGTAGCTCATTATGAACCGATTTATACTCGAAATATTAATGAAGCCGATGAATATTGTACTGATCGTGTGTTGCGTGGATATTGTGGTGCGTGGTTCTCTGGAATTACGGGAACAAAAGTGGACTCCTTAGATTGTGATCTTATCGATGGTTTAGCAAAGTTACATCCGAACTGGCAAATTGTAGTAGAAGCAGATGGGGCAAAGGAAAAATGGCTTAAGGCGCCTAAGACGACCGAGCCAGTTATCCCATTTCTTACAAAGACCACCATTGGTCTAGTGAATTTGCAAATGTTAGGGGCCCCTCTAGATGATGAGCACGTACATAATATCGAGCTCGTTCAAGATATCGTGAAACGCGATATGGGTGCCATTGTAACACCGCGCATGTTAGCCGACCTTGTGCTTCATAAACAAGGCTTATTCCAATACAGTAAGGGTAAAAAAATACTCTTCTGTACTGGTTATGAAACAGTGCAACATCGCATTATCGATGATTTTATTGATCATATTGTAGATAGCGACATTTCCGCTATCATCTTAGCTGATGGATATAAAGCAAGTTGTGAAATCCGTCGCATTATTCAATGTCGGTAGGTACTCATGACTTATGTGGAAGCAAAATCTAATAGCGCTTTCAGTCCCATGAGAGACCCCATAGACCGTCACCCTTTGCATATTGGTATTGTCCTCCTCGTAGGGGGACAATCCAAGCGCATGGGGTGTAATAAGCAGCTTTTACCATGGCGTGGTAAAACTGTTTTAGATGCGGTCTGTGGGGCTCTTCATTGTGGATGGGAAGATTATGTAAAACCTACTGAATTCTGTAAACTACCTTTTGTAGCGGTTACTGGTGACGATCATGAAAAATTGGAACCTATTGTTACAAGCTATGGGTTCGAAGTAGTTCGGAATGAACATCCTGAGCGTGGACAAGGTCTGTCCATAGCTATAGGAGTACGTCATTTGGTAAAAAAATCACCGATACCGCTAGATGGCATTCTTTGTTCTGTAGGGGATCAACCACTATTGACGGGGAATGTTGTACATCAGGTTATTAGTGCATTTAGTGATAACTTTCATTCGAAAACTATCGTCGTCCCACATTATGGGGCGAATTATCAGTCGGGAAATCCTGTTCTCTTTGGTTCTCATTGGTTTGAACATTTACAACATATCCAAGGGGACCAAGGGGGCAAGACTATCATTCGTGGTGATGGTAAAGACCATGTTATCAAACTATGGATTCGTGACGATATTGGATGTGATATCGACACACCCGACGATTTTGAGCGTTTGAAACAACGTGAAAGTGAGGCATTATGAAACCATTAGTGCTTATGCGTGGAGGCGGAGATATCGCTTCTGGCGCTGTATATAGATTGAAACGTGCAGGCTATCCTGTGGTAATCAACGAAATCGCCATTCCTACTATGATTCGCCGTGAAGTATGTTATGGCAATGCTGTGCATCGTGGAGAAATGATTTTGGAACGCTTTGTAGCCCGTCATGTTGCCCTTAGTGAAGTGAAAGATACTTTGGCACAAGGGATAATTCCCGTTGTGACTAGTTCATACGAAGAGTTATTAGATACTTTAAAACCAGCTATTGTTGTAGATGCTATCTTAAGCAAAAAGAATCTTGGTACCAAACGTGATGATGCAGATCTCGTTATTGGTGTAGGACCTGGATTTACTGCAGGGCATGATGTGGATGTCGTTATTGAAACTATGCGCGGTCATTATTTAGGGCGTTGCATCTACGATGGCCCGGCGCAACCTAATACGGGTATTCCTGGTAATGTAGGTGGTTATACTCATGAGCGTGTTATTCACTCTCCAAAGGCTGGTCTATTTACAGCTAAGCGTCATATAGGTGATTCTGTACAAGCCAATGAAGTCATTGGTTATGTAGATGAAGAGCCAGTACGGGCAAAAATTACAGGTATTCTTAGAGGTATTCTTAAGAGCGGGCTCATCGTATCCGACCATTTTAAATTGGCCGATGTAGATGCTCGTTGTGAAGAAGCTCATTGTTATAGTATTTCAGATAAATCTCTCGCTGTTGGTGGTGGCGTTTTAGAAGCCGTTACTGCATGGGATTATGAAAGGAATCAAGATGGAAACGATCTATGATGTGATGAAAGACCGTCTTCAGCTTACAGAAACTACATTGATGGTTACTGTATTATCTGGTCCTCGTCAAGGGGATAAAGCAATTTATGCTGAAGATGGTAGTGTTTTGTATGGCACACCAATCGAGGGCTTTATGGTAGATAAAGCAAAGCTCAATTCTTTGTGCATGGTAGGCGAAGTAGAATGTTTCGTACAACCTGTAGAAAATGATCCGTCTGTTCTTGTATTAGGCGCTGGTCATGTGAGCCGTGCTATTACAGATTTATTACTATTCATTGGGTGTCGTGTTACTGTTGTAGATGACCGCCCAGAATATGTAGTTCCTGAATTCTTTGACGAGCGCGTAACTCGTAAATGCTTGCCCTTAGAAAACTTTAAAAATGATTTACCTCTTGATGAATATAATGGTTTTATCATCGTTACACGTGCTCATGAGTATGATAATGTATGTTTAGAACAATTGCGCGACTACTTGCCAACCTATATGGGTGTTATGGGCAGTCAAAAGCGCATACATTATGCATTTGAAGTATTGCGTGAACAAGGTTGGACGCAAGAAGAGTTAGATATGGTATATGCACCAATTGGTCTAGATTTAGGTGCACAAACTCCTGAGGAGATTGCATTATCTATCGTTAGCGAATATTTGGCAGTGGTGCGTGGTAAAAAAGGCGGCTCATTGCGGAAAGGTAGAGTGAGCCATGAATCGTGAGTTTATTGAATATTTAAGTGCTCGTAAAAATGAAACATTAGCTGTTGCCACAATTTTATTTACCCGTGGTTCTACACCGCGTAAAGCTGGTACTTCTATGGTTGTATTCCCAGATGGATCTATCTTTGGTACCATCGGTGGGGGTCGTGCTGAAAATGAAATTCGCCTAAGTGCTGTTGATTCTTTGAATAAAAAAGAAGCACATCGTCGTATCGAAGTTCTTTTAGATGACGATGTAGCTGTAAAAGAAGGTATGGTATGTGGTGGACAGATGGATGTGTGGATTGAAACACAAAATATTTAAGTCTATAATTATAGAAAAATAATATCTTATAATTGTTTATAAATTTACAGTGCTTCTAAAATGAGTTAAAATATAAGGTACAGCCAAGTAGTTGGTTGTACCTTATTTTTTTGTATAAGGAGCTATTTTTATGCATATTGACGCACTTATACATACCTTTAGGCTTCTTGATATCGCTGATATCTTAATCGTTGCTGTAGGTATTTATTACTTATATAAATTGCTTAAAGATACACGGGCCGTTTCTCTTTTGAAAGGTCTCGTTATGTTAGCAATTCTAAATTTATTGAGTCATTTGCTAAATCTATATGTTATCAATTGGATTTTGCAACAAAGTATGACTGTTCTTCTCTTCGCATTGCCTGTAGTATTCCAACCGGAATTGCGCCGTGCTTTAGAACAATTGGGCCGTGGTCGAATTTTCAGCAAGGCACAGAATGTTAACGAAGAGGAAATGGACATGGCCATCAATGAAGTGATGGCGGCAGCTCGCGTTATGTCTCGTGAGCATACAGGGGCTCTTATCGTTTTTGAACGTGAAGTGGGCCTTAATGACTTTGTGGACACAGGCATTTTGATTGATGCTGTGTTAAGCCGTGAATTAATTAAAAATATTTTCGTTCCTAGTACGCCACTTCATGATGGGGCGCTAATCATCCGCGATGGCCGTATTCGTGCAGCTGGTTGTTTGTTGCCACTAACTGAAGACCGTACATTGAGTACTGAACTTGGTACGCGTCATCGTGCAGCCATCGGTTTATCTGAACAAACAGATGCGGT
>CABTYY010000004.1:0-40840 GCA_902489125.1 uncultured Veillonella sp. | reverse complement strand
ATGCCGTCTTCTGCTTGAAAAAAATTTCATTCAAATATACGAGCCATACCTCATCCATCATGGTATACCATTCCCCTTCGATAAGTAATGGAATATCATAGATTAAAATTGGTGTATTTCCTTGTTCATATTGAGATGTCAACTCCATAATACGATTGCGTATATGCGTTTTTAGACAGCTATTTAATAATTGTCGTTTTTCTTCATTGTGAAAGACTATAGCACCAAGCGCTTCACGATTGAGCATGCCATCATCCTGTAAAATATGAGAACCAAAGGTATCTACAATGGCTTTTAAGCCTTCAGTCCCTGGCTCTACTACTTCGCGAGCTACAATATCAGCATCGATATAGGGTATTCCTTTGTCCTTAAAATAGGTAAGGACTGTACTCTTGCCTGATGCAATACCACCAGTTAAGCCTATTTTAAACATATATACCTTCTAACACGTAATACTATCAATTAAACTATTTTACCAATGCCCAGTTCTCAGCATGATGCACATCTACAATAAGAGGAACATGTAATTCTACTACAGATTGCATGGTAGAACGCAATAATTCTTCAACTGCTTCTAATTCTTCATTTACTACTTCTAATACAAGTTCGTCATGTACTTGTAATAAAAGTCGAGATTTGAAGTTTCCTTCCTCTAGCTTTTGCTCAACTTGGTTCATTGCTAACTTGATAATATCTGCTGCCGTACCTTGAATTGGTGTATTCATCGCCGTACGTTCAGCAAAGGAACGACGGTTAAAGTTACGGCTGTTAATATCAGGAAGTTCGCGTTGACGGCCGAACATAGTGCGAACCTTACCAGTTTCATGGGCCTCCTGAACCATACGATCCATGTACTCTTTAACCTTAGGATAACGGCTAAAGTATAAATCAATATAGTTTTTAGCTTCACCCCGTGTGATACCAAGGTCGCGAGATAAGCCAAAGTCAGAAATACCATAAATAATACCGAAGTTAATAGCCTTTGCATGGGAACGCTCTTCACTTGTTACATCCTCTTGGGCTTTACCTAGTACCTCTGCCGCAGTAAATCGGTGAATATCCTTACCATCAACGAAAGCTTTGATCAACGCTTCATCGCCAGAAAGATGCGCTAAAATACGTAACTCAATTTGAGAATAATCGGCACTCACTAAAGTATCATACCCTGCACCAGGATAGAATAAAGCTCGAATTTCACGGCCCTTTTCGGTACGGACCGGAATGTTTTGTAAGTTAGGGTCAGAAGAGCTCAAACGGCCTGTAGCTGTAACCATTTGATTAAAGGTAGTGTGAATACGCTTAGTCTTATCATTAATAAGAACTGCCAAGCCTTCTAAGTAAGTAGAAACTAACTTAGCAACAGAACGGTATGCCAAGATTTTTTCCACGATTGGACTTTCATTACGCAACATATCAAGTACTTCAGCATCTGTAGAATATCCAGTCTTAGTCTTCTTAATAACTGGTAAGTTCATCTTTTCGAATAAGATAACACCTAGTTGTTTAGGAGAGTTTATGTTGAAAGTTTCACCTGCCAAATCATAAATCTCTTGCTGTACTTGAGCTAATTCCTCTTTAAAGCGAGCTGTCGTTTCAGCCAGTTTATTTGTATCAATGTATATACCATTTTTCTCCATTACTACTAATGTATGAATCAATGGCAACTCAATAGTTTCATATAAAGACCATAACTCTTCACGTCGAGCAGATTCACAAGCTACATCGTTCATAGCAAGTAAAGCTTTCACCATAGATACACACTCTACATCTACGCTACCGCTGGCAATACTAGGCACAGAAAAACGTTCCGTTAAATATAGATACCCGTAGTTAGTACGCGTAGGATCTAACAAGTATGCTAGAAGAGACATATCATGAATACGTGCAGTGTTATCATTATTAAACAAAGAGATTTCAGCTGGTGACTCGTCACCTAATGCTTCTATTAGTTCTTTTGTTTGAGTAGTAACAATGGCCTTAGCCCCTTGTAGTACTGGTAAAACCGCCTTTGTATCATTTGTTTTAACGATAGTATCACCATTAGAAAGATAGGCAGTCTCGATTGTTCTAAATGGAGTTTTGCCATCGAGCACAACATGTACTGCTACTGTTTTATCTGTATAGAAGTCAGAGGTTAAAGCCTTAGCATCTGCTAAATCATCTAGAGAAATTTCCTCTTGTGGAGCAAATAAAGAACCAGGATCACCAAAATCAGCTTCATCTCCGCCCATTACTTGTACGATACGAGGCGTTAATTTAGTAAATCCCAAGGTTTCGAATAAAGGCTGTACCTCAGAGGTATGGAAATTTTGTACAAAATCTTCAACCTTGTAAGATAAGTCCATATCTGTCTTAATGGTTGCCAATTCACGAGATAAAAATGCTAAGTCTTTATTTTCTACGAGTCGCTCTTTTAATTTCTTACCGGAAATATCTTCGATATGGTCATATACGGACTCAAGATCACCGTATTCTGTAATCAATTTAAGAGCCGTTTTTTCTCCTACACCTGGTACACCTGGAATATTATCAGAGGAATCACCCATAAGAGCTTTCATTTCGATAACCTTATCAGGACCATAACCATAAAGTTCCTCCATGTTATCAAGAGTAACCTCTAACATGTCAGAAATGCCTTTTTTAGTTAGGAATACATGACTATGTTCTGTTACGAGTTGAAGGTTATCGCGGTCACCAGTAATAATTTTAACGGCCATCTCTGGTGTACCAAATTTCTTACTTAAGGATCCGAGGATATCGTCCCCTTCAAAACCTTCTTCTTCGATAACACAAATACCCAATGCTTTTAATACATCTTGAATAAGGCTAAATTGAGATCGTAAATCCTCTGGTGCATCTGGACGATTACCTTTATATTCGCTATACATTTCTGTACGGAATGTCTGACGACCTTTATCAAATGCTACTGCAATATAATCCGGATTGATTTCTTCATACAATTTAATGAGCATTGTTAAGAAACCGTACACCGCATTCGTTGGAGTACCTAAAGCAGACTTCAACGGTGGTAATGCAAAGAATGCACGGAATAACAAACTACTGCCATCTATAATCATTAATTTTTTCATAAGACACCTCACTTAATTCTATCCTTTATTATAACATAAGGGAGCTAACTAACTTTTAAAATCAAAATAATTATCTTATTACAACACTAGCAAATATATTAATAATTTTGATTTCATAAAAGAGGCTTATATGATATAGTTAATTATTAGTAGAAGCTCTTTTATCTTACATACCGACAAGGAAAATATTGGGCTGAAAAGTCCTTGCGTATCAATATGTGGTATGATATAATCATTCAGGTATAAGAAACGATTTTTAAGGAGGTGACTCAATTGCCAAACATTAAATCCAGTATTAGAAGCGTAAAAACGGATGCTGAACGTCGTGCGAAAAACGCCGCTGTAAAATCTCAAATCCGTACAGCAAGTCGTAAAACCGTAGAAGCTGTTCAAGCAGGCGCAGTAGAAGAAGCAAAACAAGCACTTGTTCATGCTACTAGCGTAATTGATAAAGCAGCCTCCAAAGGTGTACTTCATAAAAACACTGCAGCTCGCAAAAAATCTAACCTTGCAGCTAAAGTAAACGCTTTATAATTTTAAAGCAAGTAAGACAGTCTCTCGGATAACCGTTGAGACTGTTTTTTTATGCCCTTTTTTCTATTTTTCAATAATGATCTTTTCGTTTTTTATACAGTTATATTTTATTACGCCCTATGGGCAGATTAGAGGACTATTACTATGAGAACACTATTATTAATGCGTGGTGCTCCTGCTAGTGGTAAGTCTCAGTGGATTCGTGATAACAATCTTGAGGCTTACACCTTAGAAGCCGATCATTTCCGTATGCTATTACGCAGCCCTTCTCTTGGTGAAGACGGCTGGTATATTTCACAAGAGGATAATGGTCCGGCTTGGGAGCTCCTCCTAGATTGCTTAGAAAAACGAATGAGCAATGGCGACTTTGTCGTTTTAGATGCTACCCACACTACATCTAAAGCTGTTAATGCATATAAAGATTTGCTTAACAAATATAAATATACTGTATATTACTACGAACCAGATACATCTTTAGAGGAATGCTTGGTTCGTAATGCAGGACGTACAGATTACAAACGAGTACCAGAGCAAGTCATTCACCGTATGCACAAGGTAATTAAGACAACTCCATTACCAAAGTTTTGTAGAAAAATCAATTCTATCGATGAAATCAACAATTACTTTACTGTAGATTTGACGAATCGATATGAACGAGTGCGTATCATTGGTGATATTCACGGTTGTTACACGGCATTACAACAAGCTATCTTACCTTGGGATAAAAAAACACTTTACATCTTTTGTGGTGACTATTTGGAACGCGGTATTGAAAATAAAGAAATGATGTACGAAATGATGCGTCTTAGTACATTGCCTAATACGATTATGTTAGAAGGTAATCACGAACGACATATTGCAAACTTTGCATTCAATACAAATTTAGATCGTTCCAAACGATTTATGAAAGAAGTAGTAGCACCTATCGTAAAAGATATGACAAAAAAAGAGGTTGAGTCTCTTCAACGAGAGTTACGTCTCTTCTATAAATCACTTCGACAATGCCACCCTTTTAGCTTTCATGGCAAGAAATATTTAGTATCCCATGGTGGTCTTTCCTATGTACCTAACATGACCTTTATAGCTACCTCTACCTTTATTAATGGTTTTGGAGCTTATGAAACAGATATTGCTAAAATATATGATACTAATTACGAAAAAGGTTTGTGTCAGGACTTCATTCAAATTCATGGTCATCGCGGTGTTCCAGATGGAACATATTCCTTCTGTTTAGAAGGCGAAGTAGAATTTGGTGGAGAGCTTAAATACATTGATATTACTGCAGATGCTTTCACTAAATGTGGTATTAAAAATGATGTGTACGATAAAGATTACATGCGCCATGAATACCAAAACATGACACAACATGTTATCTACACACAAAATGAAGATATTAATATTTTAGGTAATTCTAAATTAGTAAAAGTAAAAAAATGTTCCCCTAACCTATACTCCTTGAATTTTACCTCTCGTGTATTCCATAAACGACTATGGAACGAAAGTACCGTACAAGCGCGAGGATTATTTGTAGATCGCTTAACAGGAGATGTAAAACTACGTAGTTATAATAAATTCTTTAATCTCAACGAACGACCTGAAACCGAGCTAAACAATTTGGCTAACACACTTTCCTTCCCTGTTGAAATTCGAACTAAAGAAAATGGATACCTTGCTATCCTTGGTGTTATCAAAGATGAACTAGTTTTTGCTTCTAAATCTACTACAGAAGGTATGCATGTAGATTTATTTAAAGATTTATTCCAAAAATTACCTGAAGCCTTACAAGAAAAAATTAAAGAATTATTAGAGCGTAATAACTGCTCTATGATGTTCGAAGTCATCAGCCAAGAGGATACTCATATAATTAAGTATGACCAAGATCATCTGTATGTGCTTGATATGATTCAAAATACGTTAGATGTAAATGGCAAGCATATTGATGTATCTTTCTCTAGAGAAAGGTTAGCAGAACTAGATTCCATCCTTAAAAAGTATGACACTCAATTAATATCTATTGTAAATACAATTAAACAAATAAATACTATGGATGAACTAAAGAATATAATTAACGAGGAACTTAATTCATACCATGAGTCTGAAGGCTTTGTACTAGTTGATAGCAATGGCTTTATGACAAAATTTAAGGGTCCTTATTACAATACTTGGAAGCACAGACGAAATCGGATTCTAGAACCATATCAACAAAATAGTAAGATACCTTATGAAAACTGTAAAAATGAAGATGATAGAAAATTTGCGGATTTCTTAAGTACACTAGAATATGATGTAGTTTGTAAATCTACTTTACTAAATATTAAAGAAATGATGGAGTGTAAAGGCTTACTATAATTAAATAAGAAATATACTTCTATGAAGTAAAAAACGACCAACTTATGATGCACATAAGTTGGTCGTTCTTTATGATGTAACTAACTATTTTAAAGATACTACCAGTTAAAAATAAATATTTTTAACTGGTAGTATCTCATAATTAGCATATTATTATTGTTATTTTGAAATTATATTATTGTCGTATATATACCGTAATATAGTATTCTTAACCTAAATATAAGAAAAACATATGAGAAAATTATTTACTAAGTTTCTCCAAAAATGATGTGCCAATACCCCATTGTTGTAGTTCAAAGTTTTCCAATATGGTTTCCCCAATATCTGCAAAGCTTTTTCTATCACCTAAGTCTATAGGCCCATTTATTCGAGGACTATATCCAAGAATAGGTACTAATTCACGGGTATGATCTGTTCCCTTCCAGGTTGGATCATTACCATGATCCGCAGTAATAAGCAATAAATCGTCATCATTGAGCATTGGTATTAGCCCACCAAGTTGGTAGTCAAAATCTTCAATAGCTCGTTTATAACCTTCTACATTTCTACGATGACCGTAAAGGCTATCAAATTCAACAAGGTTTACCATCATTAGACCGTAATCAAATGTAGAGCCTAATAGATATGGAACCATATTCATGCCATGAGCATTAGATTTGGTAGGATAGCTTTCATCCCATCCTACATGAGCATAAATATCTCCAATTTTACCGACTGCAACAGTTGGCACACTAGCATCTTGCAACTCTTGTTGTACCATCTTTTTCTCAGGCATACGACTATAATCATGACGATTAGAAGTACGTACAAAACTACCAAGTTCACCAATAAATGGACGTGCAATAATACGGCCTACATAGTAATCTCCAATACAAACCTTATCACGGGTAATTTGGCATATACGATATAGCTCATCTAAAGGAATCACATCCTCATGTGCTGCAATTTGAAATACAGAGTCTGCCGAGGTATATACAATAGGTTTTCCCGTTTTAATATGTTCCGCACCTAGACGTTCAATAATTTCTGTACCAGATGCAACTTCATTACCTAAATAACCATAGCCTGTTTCCTTTGTAAAAGTATCCATTAATTCTTTTGGAAAGCCTTCGTAAAAGGTTGGGAATGGAACGGTAACAGGATGCCCCATCATTTCCCAATGGCCACTAGTCGTATCTTTACCGGTACTGAGCTCTGCCATACGGCCAAAAGCGCCTTTGATGCTTTCACCAGTATCAGAAATATCAGCAATGCGACCTAAACCGATAGATTTTAAATTAGGACAATGAATTTTACCTGCTGTCGATTCAATATGGCCCAAAGTATTAGAGCCTTCATCACCAAATTTTGCAGCATCTGCGGCATAACCAATACCAACAGAGTCCATAACTAATAGGATAATTCGTTTAAACATATATCCTCCTATTACGTAATATTATTTGAGGTACGGCATTGCAAGCATAAGGGCTGCCAAAGATTTGCTATCCTTAATTTGCTCAGCCTTGATAGCCTCTAATAATTCAGGTAAAGTAAAATACTCAAGCTCAACGTATTCATCTGGATCCCAATTAGTTTCACCCATAGTAAGATCTTTTGCTAAGTATAAATGTAATACTTCGTTACAGAAACCAGGACTTGTAGCAATTGTGCCCAACGGAATCCATTGGTTGGCACGATACCCTGTTTCCTCTGCTAACTCACGTTTCGCACAGTTAAGAGGCTCTTCATTAGGATCAAGTTTACCTGCTGGAATTTCAAGTAAAGGCTGTTGCAAGGCATAACGGAATTGGCGTTCCATTACAATCTTATTATCTTCCGTAACAACTACAATAGCTGTAGCTCCAGGATGATGAACAACCTCACGCCACGCTTCATTACCATTAACATCAGCTATATCATAAGTAACTTTAATTAGTTTACCATCAAATTTCATTTCGCTAGATTTTTGTATTTCTTTGCTAATTGCCATATATAAGTCCTCGTATATATATAATGATTATTACCTTATAAAACCTACTCTTCATTATAGCACAAATTATGTACACAAAAATAAGGTCCTACTAGTCAGAAACAGACTAATAAGAACCTTATGTAATAAGATTATATATAATTTATGCTACATTTACATAATCTTGTAGTACTGTATCTACAATACTACACTTGGCATCTAGCTCAGCTTTAAGTGCCCTTTCAGGATCGAGTTCTCTAGATACCACTATATCAACGATGGATTTAGTGAATCCAGATACAAGAATAACACCACTTGGATGCATTTGAACAGGTATAGTATTATGTGCGTACACAGATACGTTCCAAAAAATAAGCCGTGGCATAGTATACCCAAGGGCTTCAAATTTCTGGCGGCACGTTTCAATAACAGTTGTATTATCTTCATGCTTTGTAGCTTGATCAAACTGCATATCAGAAATAATAAGGCACGCTGAAGGTAGCGCCTCTTGAGGCAAATGATTTTTCACTGCTGTATCGAGGATTAAATCAAAGGTTGCCTCTATATCTGTATTGCTGTAATCATCAAAGCGATGCAAACGTCTTAGCTTATCTCGCAATGTTTGACACATCGAAATATCTACTATCTGAGGTCGATTGCTAAAGGTAATGAATCGATTTTTAAAGGATTTATTCTTGTTATATTGTGCACAATACAATGCAATCGAATCTGCTACGCTTAAAGCTGTGACAGAACTATTACCTGTCAGCTGTTGACACATAAAAGCAGACCCATCTCGTATGATTAAAATATCCTCATAGTCCTTGGGTGCCTCCTGCGCATTCCATAATTGTTCTAATGTTTCGTCATAAGGTTTTAAAATCTCACCCCAATAACCACTTTTCTCTACATAGGCTTGTACAATATCGTACAAGAACATAGAATTGGAATTAATCTTAACAGCATCGTCTCCCTTTTGTAATGATGCAAGATAGGCCTTACGACGTTCTTCATCATGTTTTAAGAAAGCATTACGATATTTAAGATTCGCCTTAGATGGCACATAATTATAATTAATATCATTCCATTGGTTGAGGGATGCCTTTCTATCTACTACCGCTAAATGTTCGCGTAACTTAGACAAGGTTTTGCGATATTCACGTGCACTTAAATGTAACAAGGATTGCAAAATAACTGCCTCAGAACGCTTCTCCTTAGAGGATGTATTATTGGACGGCATCCATTTTACTAATAAGCTAATAGAGTCGCCGAGACTACAACCGATTACATCACGTCTGAACTGATTGGAAATTACTTTTCCTAGCCCATCATGTAAGATAGTACTCGTCGTATCAAAGAAGATGCGTAGCACATCATCCCAACGACCATAGTTCCATAATTCAGTACCGATGATAAACTGCAATGCCATCTCGGGATGTAAATCACCTATTTTGGTGAGCATCATACGGAATACATCGCGTTCTCCAAGACCTAGCTTAATGTGGCGTACATACATAAGCCATTTCATAGTATAAAGAGGATCTTCCTCATAAGATGTAATGAATAGACGTAACGCCTCTACAGCATCCATAGTGCGAGCAGTACTATAAAAATGATAATTATGTTTACTTTTACCATAGAAATCAACAGCAGTCTGACGCAATGCAGGCACAGAGAAATTAAGGTCCACCAAAGCACTACCACTTGTACGATATGCTGTAGCATCATTCGCAGTATAAGATTTTTCATTATTTGTTAAAGCGTTCATAAATGTATTCATAGTTCCTATCTCCTTAGCATATAAAAAACCGCTCCAGATTATCACAACGTAAATTTTGAAAGCAAAATAAACAAGACAACCATAAGCGGCTACAATACAAAGTTCAAGACAATTGCTAACCTCACTGAGGCTAAGGCTAACTAGACACGATACTCTAGACCCAAAGGTCTCCAAAATCGCTTTTTCTGGTTATTTAATCTGAAGATTGCTGCTTGTGTCTAACCTTATGAATCGTTTATGAACGATAACTATTAAATTATACTAGATTCTATACTCATCTCTATTAAGCTATGTATATTATAAGATTGCTGTTAGAACCTAAGTCTTTCTGTTCTAGATGTTGGTGATTTAACTCACCTGATGATGTAATTGTAATACACGCATCCGTGTGTGTCAATAATTATTTTTAAAATATTATCATTTTTGTAAAAGATAGGACTAGCAATATATATTTTATTATATTGCTAGTCCCTTATAGTTACTACTAATACTCTGCCTCAACACGCCAAATTTCATCAGCTATATATCTTAATAATCCTAATTTAGATCTTAGAAATCTTACTGCGATCCCCTCTATACTAAGTTGTGTAGATTCATTAAGTCCTGTTTTACACCAAATAGCAAAGTGTTCACAATTATGTGTAAATAGGTTATAGCCACCTTTACCAATCTTAGATCTAGCACGCTGAACAGTTTCACGCGGCCCATAAAAAGTAGAGGTCACATCTGCATCTTGGAAAATAGATAATAATGTATCATCTTCAGCAATATACAAAGTATCTCCATCACAAAATTCTTCAATGCTAGTCTCTGCAATTCGTCCATCTAGTGGAGAATCTCCCTTTATATAATGGATGATTTTCTTATAACCCGCATATACTCCATAATGTTGATATTTATCACCAAATAAAATATTGCCTCGTTGGCAAAATACAATATCCCCTAATTTTAACTTTCTTGAAGCCATTACTACTCTCCCATACAACACATTATTTAAGATTATTCATATACTTGATAATATCATCTAAGGAAATATCTTGATTCTTTCCTCGTAATAATTTCCATATTCGTCTAACAAACTTGTAAAACATATACAAACCTGCCAATGGTAAAAATATACCGAATGGATTTTTCTCTAATGGATTTCGTGGATATGGAAAGGGTCCAGGCTTAGGCCCTATAATATTGGGCCATCTATGCTCATGATACACACCTTTAGGATGTACACCAGTTTTATTTCTATTAGAAGAAACATACTCTACTACATCCTCAAACAATTTAGGATCTTCTTTTTGAACTTTTTCAATAGCTTCTTTAATAACATCTGTTTTCATACAATACACCTTATATAAAATAATTATTAACCTCTAAATATACCAAGCTATAATTATATCTATAGTGTAATACATAATATGTGTAATAAATGACGTATGGAACATTGGTAATTTATATCAAAATCCTACTAAGATAAAATAGATAAATGATTATCTGATTATTGATATCATAAATAGTTTAAGTAATATAAGATTCAAATTTCTATATTCTCAATCCTAATTAATTTAAATTTATCATTTGGGAGAATTTTTCAATTATTTTATTTCATATTATAAAAAAATGTTTTAGCTATTATTTTTTTACCATCTCTTTCATACCCTAATTGAAAAGTATTCAAATCTCATAAACTTATTTTAGAAAAATATTAGAAACGAGTCCGTTTTATCCTGTTATATATTATTTATATAAAATGGTACCAATCACAATTGTAATTGGTACCAACAATACTATATATTTAAATTTCTTATTTGTTCACAAACCAACTTATTTAACTCATAAAATTCTGATCGTGTATATTGATTTTCAAAGTACTTTTCATACATTCTATCAACACTACAAATATCTGGCCTATTATCATAAATACTACATATATTATTATGTAAATATTTACAAATACCATTTCCATCATGGAAATCCTTTAATTGTGGAACTTTATCTATATTTCTACAGCATAGACCACATTGATTGCATTCAAACATATATTTTACTATTTCTAAAATCAGGAAATTTGAATTTTATTTGATACTGCTTGAAGTTTTGAAATACTATCAGTCGCTAACTTACCATCTTCACCAAGTATAGGCAAGTCTAGTACTGATTTTAAAGCTCCCGCCATTGTAATAGCTTTTGCAAAAACCTCTTTATCTTCATCGGAATACTTTGAAAAATCATCACCTTTAGTATTAATTATAGTTGACATCTCATAAACTAATGGCTCAAAAACAGTATTTAATGAAACTAAAAATCTATAAAACATAGATGCACAGCGTCTAATTCCAGTTGACTCAACAATAGCTGCACTTATTTCACTTTTAAATGCCTTTGCCTTGGCTAGATTAGATTTTGCATCCTCATAATTAGCATTTGCTTTAGATGAAGCTACAAGACCTAATACAGCTAATGCAGGACCTGCAACTAACCCACCTAAAACAGCTGCACCGCCAGCCATGCCTAAACCACCAGCAGCCAATGAGCCTCCACCAAAAAATGCAAGAGTTGCATTTGTTGCTGCTGCTCCAGAAAGACCTGCTATAGCTGTTCCCGTTGAAGCAGTTGCTAATGTAGTTGCCAAACTATAAGCGCCGAATGCAGTCACAGCACCAGCAACGCCACCACTAGCAACACCTTTAGCAATTGTCGATGCAATTAATGTTACATCTTTTAATTCTTCTAATTGTTTTTCATCTAAAATAATTTTAGAGAATTCATCAAACTCAATATTTCTTTTGTCTAATTCTATATTTTTAACTTTTTTAAATTCATTAATGAATTGAATTACTGATCCCTGTAAAATATCAACTTTACACTCACCTAATTGTTTAATAGATGCACCAGAAGATTCTCTACTAAATTCCATTTTTTCTTTAGCTAAATCTACAATATCCTGAGCCTTTTCATTTAGATTATTGGCTTTACTTTGAGTGTCAGCAGCACCAATACCTTTTGCAATACCTACTCCACCCGTAACAACAGCTAATCCAATTAATAATGGTAATGGCATAATATTTCCCCCTATATAACGGCAACAAACTCTTTTGAGCAAACAACTATTGATTCTTCAATACTTTTAATATTTTTATCTATTTGATCTTCTAGTTCTAACAATTTATTAGTACCAGCAAAAGTCTTATAAGCCCAATCTCTATATTTATTAATTCGAACTAATGTTTTTGCACATTCTATTAACTCTAGATATATAGAATCATCAATCTCCCAAGATTTACATAAATATTTAACAATTTTCTCTTCAGCTTTACTGTATTCCTTGTCACAAAATCCTAATGAAATTAGATTCCATATAATCTCAATTAAATGTCCTTTACTACTAGAAGATGATAATTCTTCATCATCATAATAGTCTTCAATTTCAGTTTCTATATCTTCATCTACAATTTTATTAAAACTCGATGTTTGTCCTAATCCCTTACAATATGTAATAATATCTTGGTATTCATCCATCTTATCTAATTTCTGACAAATACTTTTAAATATAGTCATTTCCTCAGGAGATAATTCACCATCTGCAATCATATATAAATAATATAATGCTATTTCATAATCTTTACCCCATAATGTCATTCCAGTTACTCCTTTAAACAATGGTAGTGTCATAATACTTCTTCCTTTTTTAAATAATTATAGTCTCATCTGATTCCATTTTTCGCAAAAAGTCCATCTTATCTTTTATAATTGGCTCCTTTCCAAATTGAATTGAGATATTATTCGCACTATCAATAAACCAATCTATATCTCCAATTTTAGCGGCATCTAATATCCCTTCAAAAGATTTAGAAAATAAATCTTGTTCTTTATATAAATAATTATTTATATTTTCTGAAACAAAAATCTTATATTCATCCATCAATTGAATATAATTATTACAAGCTTCCTCAATTTTAATCCTATTTTCTCTAGCGATTTTTTCATTTTCTAACGCTTCTTTTAAAAAGCCAAAACTAACTGCTGAAATTGAATATCCTAACATCCCACCAATTAAACCACCTACTACCGGTATAGGAATCGCAATTTGTCCAATTGTTGCAAAAATAGCAGATGCTACCATATTAGCCCCTTCTTGCCCCAATTCTTGCATACACTCAACACCATCAATTTCACCTTTAAAATATTTTGTTAAACTTTTTCCAACTGAAATTGTAACCGCAACTAACGTCCCCGGTAAATTTGTTTTTGATAAAGTTCTAATATATTGAGAAGTAGAATTTTGCATAATTCCTTTAACTGCAGAACCACTAAAAGTTGTAGCATAACCTACCGTAGCAGAACTACCAGTCTCACATATGAAGTTCTTCATTGCTTCATCAAAAGTAATATCACTTTTAGCAAATGCAACCATATTTTTAATTATGGATATACTGCCTCCTATAACTGCACCAAACTCAAGCCCTTGGACTCCTGCTTCATGAGAAACTAAAGCGATTTCTTTCCCCGTAGATAATAAAGGATTTATTCTTGCTTCTAAAGCATCCTTTGAAGAAATGCTACTCTTCTTCAAATTTTTCTTTATCAGCTCAAGTTTCTTTATATTTTCCTCTTTAGATTGAACTAACTTAGAGTCTAATTTTCCACTATTGATTGATTTTTGATTTATATTAATTTCATTATTAATCTCTTTAATTACATCATCATAGTCATCTGATGGAATTTCTAACTTTACACCTTTATCCAAATATTTATCAAATTTTCTACTTTTTAGGCTCTGAAGAATTCTCTTAGATTTATATATACCACTAGGATCAGATTCACTATTACCAATAAATTTAACTTGTCTTTCAGAGTTTTTAATAATATTTCCAGAAGAATCTAGCGTAACCAAATCAGAATATTCATCATTAACCCTTCCAATATCATCAGTTCTAACAATAGTCTCTTTAATATTACTGATAATATTATTGGCATTTTCTTTTGCTCTTATTTTTATTTCAGCAGAAAATCCTGCTTGTTGGTGCAAATTATTATATTTATAATCTGGGTTAATTTTTGAATTTGCGACATCTTTCAATCCTTTTTTTAGATGCTTCCCAAATTCATTATCAATCCCTGTATAAGACATATAATGTTCTTTTACTGCCGCTCCATAACGCTGAACTACCTCACTTGATGCTCCAGAAATAGTTGCATTTTTTAGATTAGTAAATACCAATCCTTTTTTCTTTTCTTTTTTTCTCAATAAAAATCCCCCCCGTATTAGTTAAGTGGAATATTTTTCTAAAATAATTTTATCAGCAAGAATTTAACGCTTCATTAAATATTCATCAAATATTCATCAAACTTTCATTAAATTCTCATTAATAATAAACAATTATGTTCATATATTTGAAATAAAGATTTTCATAATGTTTTTGTAATATATTAACTTGCTCTTTACTTATTTTTTTATTAATACATTTCGCATAATACATAACATCACATTCATAAGGACTACCAGGCAATATAGCTACTAGTTCTTCTACAGGATTTAAATCATCCAAATACAGATACTCCCATTCATCTTCTAGATTTACATAATACTCAAATGAATGTGCATCACTATACTCAACCTTTTGACTTAGATTTCTATCCAGTAATGTGAATACATTTATATAGATTTCTTTTAATTCGTCTGTAAATGTTCCTTTCATGTAGAAATCATTTGTTAAAAAGGCCTTCATTGCAAGTAACTCTTCATTCCATTGCAAAAGTGGTACCAGTTCTACATCAAAGATATTAATAATTCTTTGATCATGTTCTTCCAATGCCTCCTCTAAGTTTCGTTTTACCATTTCTTCAGCTTTATCTCTTGGACCATGTTCAGATGAAACATAAATTTTCATCAATGCACCGCATTCGGATGCTTCTCGAATTGACTCAATAGAGCGTAAACGTAATTCTTCATTAATTACAGCAATAAAAGTATCTACATTCCCCCATAGGTCTATTACCCAATCCTTAAACTGTTCTTTGTCTGCAAAGGCTTTCTTTAATTCAGTTCTATATTTCTTTAAACCTTTAACAGACCATTCTGCATGTAATCGATCATATCGATCATCAAAATCTTCATCTTCTCTTGGTACTTCTAATTGAGCTCTTTCAATTTCCGCTTTAATATCTTCTACAGTAATAAGTCTTTCTTTTAAAGTTTCCATAGTTAATCTCCTATACAACACAATAAAAACAATAAGCTTTGGGATTGACTATAGTATATCTAATGTATTGAGTATTTTTTTACACATAAAAAAAGCCGCCCGACGTTAGTCGAGCGGCTTTCACCATTCTATTTAAAATTGTATGTAGTTTACATTGTACCAGTGCTACCAATACCACCTGTACGAATGCCTGTAGCATCGTCATCGTTAGTGATAAGGTATTTAGAGAAGATGCCTTGGGCAACGCGTTCGCCTTTTTCAAGGGAAACTGTTTCTTTACCATAATTGAGTAGAGCAATCATGATATGACCTTCGTTGTCCTCATTATTATAGTAATCACTGTCGATAATACCTGTGCTATTTACAAGTGCTAGATGGCGTTTAATGGCCATGCTAGAACGAATGTGAATGGCAAGGTATTCATCGTATGCCATGAAAGCTTTAATACCTGTTGGAACTAATACTACTTGACCTGGTTCTAAAGTAACAGCTTCAGCGCACTCAATATCATAGCCTGCGCTTTCTGTTGTTTTACGTGTCGGTAAATTGATATCTTGTTCTTCAAAAGCAGAAACTACTTCAAAGCCACGAATATCCATGTAACACCTCTTATTTTAAACAATCTTTACGGGACAAGTTGATACGGCCTTGTTTATCGATTTCGATAACTTTTACCATAATCTCATCGCCTACATTTACTACGTCTTCTACATTTTCAACGCGTTCTTTCGCAAGTTTTGAAATGTGTACAAGACCTTCTTTACCTGGTAATACTTCTACGAAAGCACCGAATGCCATCAAGCGAGTAACTTTACCAAGGTATACTTCACCTACTTCAACCTCTTTAGTGAGGTTTTCAATGATTTGTTGTGCTTTAGCAGCACCATCTTGATCTACAGAAGCGATGAATACTGTGCCATCATCTTCGATGTCGATTTTTGCACCTGTTTCGTCAATGATGCCACGAATTATTTTACCGCCAGAACCAATTACATCGCGAATCTTATCTGGATCAATTTTCATTGTAATAATACGTGGAGCGTATTGAGACATTTGTTGACGTGGTTCAGCAATTGTATCAAGCATGATACCCATGATATGCATACGGCCTTTATGAGCTTGTTCTAATGCTTCATGAAGGATTTCACGGGATAAGCCGGAAATTTTGATATCCATTTGAATTGCCGTTACACCTTTTGCTGTACCAGCCACTTTAAAGTCCATGTCACCAAGAGCATCTTCCATGCCTTGGATATCAGTTAAGATTGTATAGTGTTCGCCTTGAGTTACAAGACCCATAGCGATACCAGCAACAGGAGCTTTAATAGGTACACCAGCATCCATCAAGGATAATGTGGAGCCACATACGGATGCCATGGAGCTAGAACCGTTAGATTCCAACACTTCAGATACTAAGCGCAATGCATATGGAAATTCTTCTTCACTAGGAATAACAGGTACCAATGCACGTTCAGCCAACGCACCATGGCCAATTTCACGACGACCAGGACCACGGGAAGAACGAGTTTCCCCTACGGAGAAGGATGGGAAATTGTAGTGGTGAATATAACGTTTTTCTGTTTCTAAACCAATGCCATCAATTGTTTGAGTTTCAGACAATGGTGCTACAGTAGCAACGTTCAATACTTGAGTTTGACCACGAGTAAATAAGCCAGAACCATGTGTACGAGGTAATACACCTGTACGGCAAGAGATAGGACGCACTTCATCAAGTTTACGGCCATCTGGACGAATTTTTTCAACAGTGATCATATGACGTACGATTTCTTTTGTCATTGCGTCAAATGCTTTATTTACATCACCCAAGTTATCTGGGTAGATTTCTTCAAAGTGTGCTAATACATCGGCACGCACTTCGCTTTCTTGTGCATCACGTTGTTGTTTATCAGCACAACGTACTGCTGCATCAAGTTTATCATGACCATACGCACGAACTGCATCAGCGATTTCAGCTGGCACGTCTTTACTTTCAAATACGCGTTTTTCCTTGCCCACTTTTGCTTTCATATCTTCTTGGAAAGCTACGATTTTTTTAATTTCTTCATGAGCTGCCATGATGACTTCAAGAATAGTTTCTTCTGGAACCTCTTGAGCACCACCTTCAACCATGAGGATAGCATCTTTTGTACCAGCTACAACAATGTTAAGATCTGTTGCTTCCAATTGTTCTTTTGTTGGGTTTACAACAAATTCACCGTTGATACGACCCATACGAATGCCTGCAATAGGACCATTCCAAGGAATATCAGAAATAGATAAAGCAGCGGAGGCACCAATCATACCACAGATTGCTGGATCACAATCTTGATCAACAGACATAACAGTTGCCACTACGTGTACTTCATTACGTACACCTTTATCAAATAATGGACGAATAGGACGGTCAATCAAACGGCTATTCAAAATCGCAGATTCAGGTGGACGCGCTTCACGTTTAATGAAGCCACCTGGTAAACGACCAACAGCGTACATTTTTTCTTCATAGTCTACTGTAAGTGGGAAGAAATCGATATCCTTCGCCTCTTTAGAACCTGTAGCAGTAACGAGTACACGAGTATCACCGTAACCAACCATTACGGCACCGCCAGCTTGTTTTGCAAGTTCCCCAGTCTCGATCGTAAGCGTACGACCAGCTAGGTCCATTTGGAATTGTTCCATTCCTATTCCTCCTAAAAATCTTCTTATATGTATACCTTCTTATTATATATCATCAGTTAAAAATAAGCTATTTTTTAACCTTATTAAAAGCAACTAGCACAACAAAAAGGACAGAGTTGCCGCTCTGTCCTTTTTTCTGTGTTTCCACAATAGATTATCGGCAGTTGTTTCCCTTTGCCTAAATTCATTATAACACAAGGAAATAAAATAAAAAAGCCGTCCTAATGGACGGCTAATTTTATTATTTACGAAGACCAAGACGTTCGATAAGGGAACGGTAACGTTCAATATCTTTACGACGAAGGTAGTCAAGCATGTTACGGCGTTGACCAACCAATTTCAACAAACCACGACGGGAATGATGGTCTTTTTTGTGTTCTTTCAAGTGATCTGTTAAGTATTGGATGCGGCTTGTCAAAATCGCAACTTGTACTTCTGGAGAACCAGTGTCACCTTCATGAGTAGCGTATTCTTTAATTACTGCTAATTTAGCTTCTGTAGTTAACATTAATGTTACCTCCTAAAAAATAAATAATCCCGATAAGCTTAAGTAACCGTTGGAGATTCGAATACTTCGCTTACGATATGTCTTACGACCTTATTTAGTATACAGTATCTACCTTATCTTGTAAAGAATAAATACAGTAGATAAACAAAAGAGGGCCACAGCCCTCTTTTATTATTTCGCACCTAGCACCATGCGGTCGCTCAATGCATTTTCTCCAGCTACTTCGAATTTTTGTAATAAATCAGCAACTGTTAATTTTTTCTTTTCTTCCCCTTTTACATCATAGATAATGCGACCAGCATCCATCATGATGAGGCGATTACCAAAGCGCAATGCATCGCGCATGTTATGAGTAATCATAAGAGTTGTTAAATTATGTTCTGCTACAAGTTTATCTGTTAATTGCAAAACATTTTCTGCCGTCTTAGGGTCAAGAGCCGCTGTATGTTCGTCTAGTAATAAAAGTTCTGGACGAAGCATAGTAGCCATCAATAATGTAATAGATTGGCGTTGACCACCAGATAATAAGCCCATACGAGCAGATAAGCGATCTTCAAGGCCTAAACCTAATAATGCAAGGCGTTCCTTAAAAAATGCTTGTTCACTATCTTTGAAAGCCCATTTAAGACCTAAGTTTTTACCACGGCGCATAGCAAGAATCAAGTTTTCCTCAATTTGCATATTACCTGCCGTACCAACCATAGGGTCTTGGAATACACGGCCAATGTATTTAGCACGTTTGTATTCTGGCATTTTTGTGACATCAAAGCCATTGATTGTAATGGAACCTTCATCAACTGGGAATACACCAGCGATGGAGTTTAGCAATGTACTTTTACCAGCACCATTACCACCGATTACAGTACAGAAATCGCCTTCTTCTAAACGAAGATCAATACCTTGAAGAGCAGTTTTTTCATTGATTGTGCCCTTAAAGAAGGTTTTTACCATATTTTTTACTTCTAACATAGTGTCCTCCTTAGCGAGCCAACCATTTTGCTTTCAATGTAGGCAAGGAAAGCGCGATGGCAACAAGAATAGCAGTGAATAATTTCAAATCGTTTGGTGGCATACCCATATAAAGTACAGCCGCAATAACGATACGATATACGATAGAACCAAGTACTACAGCAATGAGGCTACGTACGAAGGATTTTGTACCAAATACTACCTCACCGATGATTACGGAAGCCAAGCCGATTACGATAGTACCAATACCCATACCTACGTCGGCAAAGCCTTGGAATTGACCAATCAATGCACCAGACATACCAACAAAACCGTTGGAAATCAAAAGACCAAGAACGATCATGTTGTCAGTATTTACGCCTTGAGCGCGAATCATTTGAGGATTAACACCTGTTGCACGTAATGCTGTACCAATTTCTGTACCAAAGAACCAGAATAATAATAAGCATACTACAACAGCTACGATAACACCTACGATAGCTGCAGACCACATATTTGGTGTATGAAGTACACTACCGATAATTGAATAAATGGTATCCATACGAAGCAAGGATACGTTAGCTTTCCCCATAATATGAAGATTAATGGAATATAAAGCAATCATTGTTAAGATACCGGCAAGCAATGCAGGAATCTTTAATTTTGTATGAATCCAACCTGTTACAGCACCTGCGGCCATGCCGCCAATGCCGGCAATCAAGATAGAAAGAATCGGGTTCATACCACTTGTAATTAAAATTGCAGAAATGGCTGCCCCCATTGGGAACGTACCTTCTACGGTTAAGTCAGCCACATCTAATACACGGAAGGTAATAAAAACACCAACCGCTAACAAAGACCATAAAAGGCCTGTCGTTATGGTGCCTACCACTAAATCTAACATCAAAATCTCCTCTATTGTTTCATATCTTTACGAAGTGCTTCAGGAATTGTGATACCTAATTTTTTAGCACGTTCTTCGTTAACAGTTAACTTAATATCTTTTTGTGTTTCAATGGCTAAATCAGAAATTTTAGCTTCACCAGAAAGCACTTTTGCAGCCATTAAACCAGTTTGATAACCTAATTTATAGTAGTCCACAGAATATGTTGCCACACCACCAGTCATTGTCATACCTTCATCAGCAGCAAATACTGGAATTTTAGCAGCATCAGTAATTTGAGCTAAGTTAGCCATAGCAGATGCCAATACATTATCAGTTGGTGTATAAATTGCTTGTACATCTTGGTTTACAAGATTTGTAGCCGCTTGTTGGATATCATTTACGTTAGAAACAGTTGCTTCTACAACAGTGATACCTTTAGTAGCTGCATAAGCTTTCATTTTTTCAACTTGAAGTTGGGAGTTGATTTCAGAAGATGTGTAAATAGCACCAATACGTTTTACATTTGGTACTAATGCAATAATAAGGTCAACCTCTTTTTCTACAGGTGTCATATCAGATGTACCAGATACATTACCACCTGGATGTTCGTTAGATTGAACGAGTTTCGCTGTAACGTAGTCTGTAATAGCAGTACCCATGATAGGAATATCATGAGAAGCATTTGCCATAGTTTGTGCTGCTGGCGTTGCAATGGCTAATACTAAATCTTTTTTATCAGATACAAAGCGTTGAGCAATACTATTCAAATTAGATTGGTCAGCTTGAGCATTTTGTTGGTCTAATTTGATGTTTTCCCCATCTTTATATCCTTTAGATGCAAGTCCATCAACAAAGCCTTTGTTAGCAGCATCAAGAGATGGATGTTCTACCAATTGAATAACGCCGATTTTCTTTTGATCATTAGTTGCTGTGTTGGAACCGCAACCAGCTACCATTGCCATAATAGAGATAGCACTAAGTGCTACTGCAATACCTTTTTTCCAGTTCATATGTAACTCCTTACCAGTTGTGTATTAAATCATAGTTGCTTTGTTCATCAATTCTTCTGGTAATGTGATGCCCAATTTTTGTAATTTATCTTTACTTACAACTAATTTAAATTCTTTTTGCATTTCAATAGGCATATCTTCAACTTTAGCTTCACCAGTTAAAATTTTAGCTGCCATTAAACCTGTTTGGTATCCAAGTTTGTAGTAATCTACGGACAAGGACATTACGGCACCACCTTTTACGTGGTTATCTTCACCGCCAAATACAGGAATTTTTGCTGGATCGGTAATCGCTACAAGATTGCTCATCGCAGAAGCTACTACATTATCTGTTGGCACATAAATTGCGTCTACATGTTGAGATACAAGATTTTGTGCTGCTTGTTGAATATCGTTTACATTGGAAACGGTAACCTCTTCAACTTTAATACCTTTTGTAGCTGCGTAAGCTTTCATTTTCTCAACTTGAATTTGAGAGTTTACTTCACTAGAGCTATAAATTGTGCCGATAGTTTTTGCATTCGGCAATACTTGTAAAATTAAATCAACTTGTTGTTCTACTGGATTCATATCGGATGTACCAGACACGTTACCACCAGGTTTTTCATTAGATTTAACAAGTTTAGCTGCTTCGTAATCAGTAATAGCAGTACCCAAGATTGGAATATCATGAGTTGCATTCGCCATAGATTGCGCTGCTGGTGTTGCAATCGCTAAGATTAAATTTTTACGATCAGATACAAAACGCTGTGCAATGCTGTTCAAATTAGATTGATCTGCTTGTGCATTTTGTTGGTCAAAGGTGATTTTATCAGCTAAGCCCTTTTCTTTTAGAGCATCAACAAAACCTTTGTTTGCTGCATCAAGTGCAGGATGTTCTACCAGTTGTACTACGCCAACCTTGTATTCACCATTCGAAGTTGTTCCATTGGATCCACAGCCTGTAAATGCCATTAATGCTGCCGCCGTGAGCGCTAGGGCAATACCTTTTTTTAAGTTCATGGGGATTTCCTTCCTATCTGCAATGACTATAATACATCTATTATAAACAAATTTCTTTACTACATCAATGTAGCAGATTAAAGTATTTTACATTTGTCCATTTATAGGACACATAAAAATGTGAAATCCTCTTATTTTTCAAGAGATGCTAGCATGTCTTCTGTTAGCTCATTGGCCGCTAAAATATAGTCTTTAAGGCTCCCTTTATCGAGAGCAACCTTCATAACAGGAACTTCAAATGGGTCGAGGATGACACACATTAAAATTTCACCCGTTACATAATAACCAACTACAGCTTCCCCTTCTTCAGGATCTAATGTTTCACGTTTTACCGTTACACAGTAAGGTTTCATTACCTGTGCTGCAGCTTCTGCTACTTCCTCACGATTAGCAATATACTCTTCTGCCTTTGTTTCAGGAATATCAAAGATATCGACCTTTACCGTCTTAACCTCTGTGGCCTCTCCCTTAGCTGCCTCTATAGCTGCACCTAAATCTGTTTGCTTCATATATACCTCACATAGAATGGACTTTCACCAATGGTGAAAGCCCCATAATTTTAGATTGATTCATCTGCTGCATTTAAGAATGCAACATAACATTGTTTTGCCTCGTAAATATCCGCCTTAGAAGTAACCTCCCATGGAGCATGCATGCTAAGCACAGCCACGCCACAGTCGATAACATTCATTCCGTATAATGCCATGATATACGCAATGGTACCACCACCGCCGAGATCAACCTTACCAAGCTCTGCAGTTTGATATGTTACATTATTAGATTCCATGACACGACGAATAAAGCCCATATATTCAGCATTGGCATCATTGGAACCAGATTTACCACGAGAACCAGTAAATTTATTGAATACAACCCCCATACCTAGGTAAGATGCATTTTTCTTTTCAAAAGCAGATGCATATAGCGGATCATAACCGGCACTAACATCAGAAGATAACATACGAGAATTTTCCAATGTACGTCGTACACTTACAGAGTTAGGTTTTCCCATAAGGGTAAGCACTTCTGCTACTGCATTTTCAAAGAAACGAGATTGCATACCTGTAGCGCCCACAGAACCAATTTCCTCTTTATCTACAAGCAAGCAACAAGTCGTACGTTTTACATTATCAACTTCAAGCATAGCCACTAAAGAAGTGTATGCACATACGCGATCATCTTGACCATAGGCCATAACCATGGAACGATCAAAGCCCATATCACGAGCTTTTCCAGCCGGAACGATTTCGAGTTCTGCAGATAATAAATCACGTTCTACAAAGCCATATTCTTTTTCAAGAAGGTTATTAATAAATTTAGTAACCCCTTCTTTTTCTTCATCTTTTACAGGACGACTGCCGATAAGTAAATCGAGGGCCTCCCCTTCAATTACCTTCGCTGCATTCTTTTGCATTTGTTCTTGTCCCAAATGAGGTAACAAATCTGTAATGCAGAATACAGGATCATTTTCATTATCACCAATATTAATGTTGATACGAGTACCATCTGTTTTAACTACTACGCCATGAATAGCAAGAGGCATAGCAACCCAATGGTATTTCTTAATGCCCCCATAATAATGTGTATCCCAAAATACTAAATTACTATCTTCATATTGTGGGTTTTGCTTTACATCGATACGTGGAGAGTCAATATGAGCACCTAAAATATTCATACCTAATTCAATATCGTCAGTACCAATATTAAATAAAGCAATGGATTTATCCATATGTGTGTAATAAATCTTGTCACCTGCTTTGATTGGTGTATTAGATTTAATAATATCCTTTAAGTTTACATATCCTTTTGCTTCTGCAAATTCAACGGCCTGTACAACGCATTCACGTTCTGTTTTACCATTATCTAAAAATTGACGATATGTATCACTTAAGGTATATACCTTTTCCATTGTGGCATCATCATAATTATGCCAAGCATATTTACGTTCCATAATCTATCCTTTCTATAAGCTCACAGTTTAACCATTACGGCTCTATCATTGTGAACTTGCATTAACAACATTATTTTTGGCGGTCCTTTTCAAGTTCCGCCTTGCGAAATTCTAAATATTTTCGCTCTTTTTCTCGATTAATTTCAGACTTCTGAGTATATAGAGAACGAATTTCGTCCGTACAGTGGGTTATTACCTTTGTAACGTAGAATTTAGTACTACCGGACTTAATCGTATATTTTCCAACTTTAAGTTGCACTGCAAAATCGCCATGTTTCGGACAAACGCCGATGGCGAGATGCTTATCCCCTTGTAATCGTTCTGGCCTAGTCATTTCTAACCGTGTCTGACAATATGGACAGAACGACAATCGAACCCGTCTATCATGAACGATACGCTTTTTCTCAGGGAAGTTTTCATACATAAAAAATGTCAAAATTGGTGGATATAAGAAAGGATTATTGCTTTCCTTTCGAATTTGATCATAATGTAAGATACCTTGTGGTATATCTAATTTTTGGCATATATGAGCTGTAAATACAGCATCATGTAGTGCATTATGAGCTGATAAATGCTCCGTTGATATATTGAGGTCCTCCATGGCATGAGCCACAGAATACTGCTGACTCGTACCATATCGCTGATACGCATAAATCATCTGCGCATCAACCCATTGATCATAGGATAACGCTTTCATCCTATGAAGCATGAGATTTTCACGCAATATTAGAATGTCATCGGATCCCCAAGATAACAGCATGTACTCATCACCACACCAGTTTTGAAAGTACTGCATAGCAGTCTTAAATGGTACACCATGATCGAGCTCTCGAGATGTAATACCAGTTAACTCACGAACATGTTTATGCATTCGTGGCAGATATTGTGGTTTGATGAACATTGTAAAATGATCTACAATGTCCATCTTTTCATTCAGTTTTACCGCTCCGATTTGAATGATTTCCCCTGTTAACGGCATTTTAGTGCGCTTCATAAAGCTAATGTCGTTGCTATAAGGCTGATTCCACTCTAAATCAAATACAATATAGTTCATATGTTTATTTCGATTCTGAAAGCAACGTTTCCGCCGCTTTAATAACCTGTTCTTCAGAAATTACAGATAAACCTTTATAATTTCCTTCTTTAATAATTTTCTTCATACTTTTACCAATTTCATAGGAGTCCATCGTTTCCAGAACGATAGCATGAGCTTGGTACGGACCATAAAAGAATGGGTTAGATGGTCCATAAAGCGCTACAATTGGCACATGTTGACTGATTGCCACATGCATTGGACCCGAGTCGTTCGTAATTAATAAGTCACAACGGCTCATGGCTGCAGCTAAAGGGCCTAATTGGAACTTACCGGTCGCCACAATTGGTTTAGTTTCCATTTGTTCCACTACTGGTCCTACCATGTCTAAATCCATAGGTCCACCAAAGAATACCGTCTTGTAACCTAAATGACCAAAATAATCTGCTACATGAGCAAAACGTTCAGCAGGCCATCTCTTCTCAGGAACAGCACTACCAATGTTAAAACCAATAAGCTTATCACTATCTGTTAAACCTTGGCTAGCATAAAACTCCTGAGCCTCACGGCGCCATTCTTCACAGGTTTCAATATGTAGACCAGAGTTTGAAATATCAGATACCCCTAATTGCTCTAGCACATTGATGTACATATCGGCAGCATGACGAGTTCTACGATCTAAACGGGTATACTTTGTCATAAATGGTCTAAATAGGAAATGGCTCATCCCCGTTGTAATAGGGGCATGTATTTTCCATGCCAAATAAGATGTGCGTTCATTGGGATGTAAATTAATAACGATATCAGGTTTTCCCTTTTTATTAATCTCACGAGCAATCTCATTAAGGCCAGAAATACTATTATGACGCCCTTTTTTATCTACTACAATCAGTTCATCAATATTCGGATTATATTGCATTACTTGTTGTAGTTTTTCATCTATTACATACGTAATATGACTATGTGGTGCTGCTTTACGAAGCACTTCTAAAAATGGAGTCGTTAATATAACATCTCCTAAATGCATAAGAAAGGTGACCACAATGCGTTTATAATCGAGTTCCATTACAGTTCCTTTCCAAGTACTTGTTCATATACAGACCACACTGCATCCACTGGAATTTGAGCCATACAATCTGGGTCATCTACGAGTGGCTGTTCTGGTGTAGCCTTTGAAGTCGGTGAAATAATAAGATGTACGTGGCTACCGCCATACGGCCCAGTACGTTTTGGAGATGTGGTTCCAAATAATGCAATCAAAGGACGCTTAAGGGCATTAGCAATATGCAAAGGGCCCGTATCAGCGCTGATGAATATTTCGCAATGTCGAATCAACTCAATTAGCTCTGGCATAGATGTAGATCCTACCAAATTGATGAGATTCTTATTTTTTACATAGTTTTCTATAAAAGCTCCTTTTTCTGCATCATCAGGGGCACCAGCAATAACGACTTTTTTGCCAGATTCACATAAACGGATACATAGCTCTCCAAAATTAAGAAGTGGCCATTCCTTAACAATCCACCGAGCTCCAGGTACTACAACTACATAATCTTCGTCAACGCCATGACATTCTAATTTATGTTTTATTGATTTTTCAGCATCTACATAGGCAGGCATAGGAAACTCTATACTATCTACATCACCACCGAGTGCTCGAACAGTATCTAAGTAGCGTTCAATGACATGGTCAAATTTATGCTCACCTACTAACGCTTTATTTACTAAATTACTACCTTCACGAAGCTCCCAGTAGCCATATTTTTCAGGCGCACCAGATAATAAGGATACAATGGCGCTCTTTGCAATACATTGAAGGTCTAAAGTCATATCAAAGTGACGACTATGTAACTCCTTACGTAATTGCCATAGATAGGCAGGCTTTTTAAGTTGTTTCTTATCGATAATGATGACATCATCTACCCATGGTGTACCAGGCAGGAGGCTAGCAAATTGCTCATGAATAGCCCATGTAATATGCGCATTAGGCCAATTTTTACGCACTGCATACAAGGTAGGTAATGCATGAATCACATCACCTAAGGAACTCATCTTTATGATGAGTATATTCTTGTAGTCTTTCATATAGCCTCCCAAATACAACACCATAACTAAACAACCTTATATCACCTTAAATCAAACTCAAGTTAAAGGCAAAACAATGTTACGGTAATAATTAACTAAATAATAGTCTTAATAAAATCTAATAGATTTGTACCTGTGAATAAGTAGCCTTTTACACCAGCTGCTTCTGCTGCATCAACATCGCGCTGACTATCGCCAATAAGAAAACTAGATTTAGGATCTACATCATAATCCTTAATAGCTTGATTAATCATGCCAGGCTTTGGCTTTCTGCATTCACAATCGACGGCATAAAGAGGTACAGAGCCCTCTTTATGGTGAGGACAATAATAGAAATGCAAAATAGGTGCCCCACTACGATCTAGTTCATGAGCCATGTGATCATGTAAAATCTGAACGTCAGATTCCTTATAATAACCTCTAGCGACACCACTTTGATTAGTCACTACAATGAGGTCATAGCCCTTACTATACGCATAAGCCAGAGCTTCTTTAGCACCATCTACCCACTCCAAATCACTGATTTTATATAGATAGCTAACATCCTTGTTGATAACACCATCGCGATCTAAAAATAATACCTTGCGCATTAACGTAAATACCCTTCGTTATTATCTAGTAGTTCACAATATTCCTTAACAGCGTCTTCCATTTTGTGGAATCCTTTATCATAGCCAGCAGCCAATAGTTTTGTAGTATCAGCCTCTGTAAAGCTTTGGTATTTGCCTTTTAATACCTCTGGGAATGGAATGTATTCAATTTTACCTTTGCCGTTATAGTCGATAACAGCTTGCATAAATTGGTTAAAGCTATGAGCATTACCTGTACCACAGTTGAAAGTACCAGAAATTTCAGGGTGCTCCCAGAAATAAAAGTTTACATTAACTACGTCTTTAACATAGATAAAGTCACGTGTTTGACCACCATCTTCGTAACCATCTGTACCTTCAAATAGATTGATAATACCAGTTTCTTTATTTTTATAGAACATTTGACGAACTAAGGAAGCCATTTTATCTTTATGAACCTCATTAGGACCATATACGTTAAAGTAACGTAAGCCTACTACTTGAGCTGTATATTCACCTTCATATTTACGTACATAGCGATCGAATAGTAATTTAGAGTACGCATATGGGTTAAGTGCTTCTTCAGCTTCTGGTTTTTCTACGAAACCATTTTTACCATTACCATAAGTAGATGCAGAGGATGCATAGATGAATGGAATACGACGGTCTTGGCAATAGTGGAATAGATTTTTAGAACCTTCATAGTTATTCTTCATCATGTATTTGCCATTATATTCCATTGTATCCGCACAAGCGCCTTCATGGAATACAACTTCGATAGGACCAACATCGAATGTACCATCAGCAATAGCACAATCAAAATCATCACAATCGATATAATCCAAGAATTCTAAATTTTGAATATTGCGAATTTTGCGACCATCTGTAAGGTCATCAACAATAAGAATATCTGTACGACCGCGGTCATTTAACGCTTTCACAATATTACTGCCAATAAAACCAGCACCGCCTGTTACGATAATCATAATTTACCCTCCTTAGCCATAGTAGCTATTTTCCCTACAATATCTGATGTAGAATAACCTTCTTTAAATGAAAGCACCTCTACATGATCTACGGACTCACGCCCAATAATGTCTTCTATCTTATAATCGCCGCCCTTAACAAGCGTATTAGGACGTAAATAAGCTAATAGTTCAGCTGGTGTATCCTCTTCGAATAACACCACACCATCGATACAACGCAATGCGCTTAATAATGCTGCTCTATCCTCTTCACGTACGATAGGACGCGTTTCCCCTTTTAGGCGTCTAACAGAAGCATCGGAATTTAATCCAATAATTAAATGATCCCCTAACTGAGCCGCTTCTTGTAAATACGTAATATGTCCGCGATGAAGAATATCAAAACAACCATTAGTAAACACAACAGTTTCACCTTTGTTTTGCCATTGTGCAATAAGCTGCTTCATCTCTTCTTTTGTGTATAAAGGTTTAGATTGAACACTATGCTTAAAAGAATGCCATAAATCCAATAGTTCAGATCGGTGGATTGGATATGTGCCCACCTTAGATACGACAATGCCAGCAGCACCATTTGCGATATGTAATGCCAAACGCATAGATAGACCGCTAGCAAGGCATGTCATCATCATAGATACAACCGTATCGCCTGCACCACTTACATCGAATACCTCTTGTTGTGTTGCCGGATTATGCCATGTACGCCCATCCTTTGCGATAACAGTAATTCCTTTAGCAGACCGTGTAGCCACAATGTACTCTAAATCAACATTAGCCAATACTGACTTCGCAGCCTCAACAATCGTGGCATCATCGTTAGCTAACTTATGACCTACACATTCACCTAGTTCTTTTACATTCGGTGTAATGCAGGTTGCACCATTATATTTAGACCAGTCTGAACCCTTAGGATCTACAATGGTTTGTACGCTATACTCCTTAGATAAACTAAAGATTTTTTTAAGCAATGTTGGTGTACAAACACCTTTACCATAGTCAGATACAACAATACCATCGATACCAGTCTTACATAGATTTTCTAGCCAAGCAGACAGTCGTTCCTCTTCCTCACTTGTTAAATCTGTAATCGTTTCAAAATCAAGGCGCATCATCTGTTGGCGATCCCCTAAGATACGCATTTTAGTAATGGTAGAACGATCATCACTCGTTAATAAACCTGTTGTATCAATCTTATCAGCCTTTAGCAATTGTTGTAATAAACGACCATGGTCATCATTACCGGCAATAGCACCAAGATATACTGTGCAATCTAAATTTGATAAGTTTGACGCAACATTACCAGCGCCACCAAGCACTTCTTTCATCTTTGCCACGCGGTTTACAGGAACCGGTGCTTCCGGAGAAATACGACTTACATCACCAAAAACATAACGATCTACCATCACATCACCTATAACGGCAATCTTTAGATTGGGTAGTTGTTTTGTCAAAAATTGATTAATGGTAGCATTTATCATAATCCACCTATTCCTTACCACAATATACATGTATAACGAGTTATCTAAAAAACCAGGTTTCAAACATGTATCTATTTATAAATATGACCGTAATGGTTAATAATCTTCTTCAATGATTTCGCACATTATATGACCTGCTAGAATGTGCATTTCTTGAATACGAGCTGTCACATTGCTTGGAATAGCTAATGTAATATCACATAATTCAGCTAGTTTTCCACCGCCTTCACCTGTGAAAGCTATGGTGTGCATGCCGACAGAACGGGCCATTTCTGCAGCCTTTACAACATTCTTGGAGTTCCCAGATGTAGAAATTCCAATGAGAACGTCTCCTGTACGGCCTAAGCCCTCTACTTGACGTGCAAAAACAGATTCAAAATCATAGTCATTTGCAATAGCTGTTAATGCAGATGTATCAATAGTCAATGCAATACCTGCAAGAGAGCGTCGTTCCTTTTTAAAGCGACAAATCAATTCAGCTGCTAAATGTTGAGAATCAGCAGCAGAACCACCATTCCCACAGAACAAAATTTTATTGCCATTCTCTAAAGCCGCCTTACAGCGATATGCAATCTCTTGAATGGTATCCATATGCTCCATTGTCTTACCAAAGACTTCCAAATGCTCGGTAAAACGATCTGCAATGATTGGATTTAAATCAGTCATTATAAAATCTCCTTTAACAGTCTATCTGCATTTTTCCAGAATAATTTTTCACATTGTTCCTCAGATAAACCAGCTTCTTTAAATGCATCGTATAATCGATACATTTCAGAAGTGTCTTTAATTTCTGTATCCGGCTTAATACCATCAAAATCGGTTCCTAATGCAACTACATCCTCCCCGCCTTTATTGATGAGATATAAGCCATGCTTTACGATATCTTCAATTCGACTTATCGGTGATGTGCCTAAAAAAGATTGGGCAAAGTTAAGGCCTATAACACCACCCTTATCAGCAATAAGCTTAATCAAATGATCTGGTAGATTTCTAGTATGGGCTGTAACTTCACGTGCATTGGAGTGTGATGCTACAAATGGTACATCTAAAATATCTCCTAATTGCTCAGTACCAGCATCATTTAGATGGGAACAATCGACGATTATCCCTAAATCTTGCATAGCCTCTACAAATTCAACGCCTTTTGATGTTAATTTTTTATGCTGCTCACCACAATGTGGCTCACCCAGTCCATTTGGATAATTCCAGGTAAGCGTAATAAGTCGAACCCCATCTTGATAAGCTTGTTTAAGTTTATCTAAGTCACCACCTAGTACGCCGCCCTCTTCAATAGACATGAGAGCTCCAATCTTACCAGTCTCATATACAGACTCTACATCTTGATAAGAGAGCACATGCTGAATGTGCTCTCCATAGTGATGAATTTGTGATGTACATAAATTACGCATCGCTTCATAACGACCATAAGGGTCATTTGTATCACCAAGATTGATAAATAATGCAAAATCCTGTACCTTGCTGTGAGCCTTTTGTAATTTTTCTATATCGACTTTCCAAGTATTACGATACAAATCTCCATTACTAGGATAATCTATTAACTTCATTATCGTATCGCAGTGTAAATCTATCATAAAGCCTCACATATACTATTAGTAATTAACTACGTTTTGGTTTTTTAGCATCTAGTTTTTTTAATGCTTTCAGTTCTTCCATAAAGCTATCAATATTATCAAACTTACGATATACGCTGGCAAATCGAACATATGCAACTTGGTCGATATCTTTTAATTGTTGCAATACAAGTTCACCTATACGATCAGTAGTTACTTCTTGGTTGATTTCATTACGAATATCGCGCTCTACATCATTCACTACTTGTTCCATCACAGACATAGGCACTGTACGTTTATCACAAGAACGCAATAAACCATTTAATAATTTACCGCGATCAAATAATTCACGACGTCCATTTTTCTTTAATACCATAAGTGGTACTTCTTCTATAATTTCATAGGTAGTAAAGCGACGGCCACAATTGATACATTCGCGGCGACGGCGAATACTATTACCTTCATCAGTCGTTCTTGAGTCTGTTACCTTCGTGTCTGTGTGTTGGCAATAAGGACATCTCATCTGTTACTACTCCTTTTTCTAATAATCACTCTAAAATAGTGCATAATACGCCCATTTTCTCTACTATATATAGTACCATGAAAGCCTTTAAAATACAAAGAATCCCTAGGATTTCCTAGGGATTCTTCCATTATTCTAGAGCATTTTATATTATGAAATACTTTAGAAATAATATTTTTAATTTTATCTACTATTCTATCTATCGTTTAGGAGCATCTTCAACGCGAAGCAAGCAGTCGCCAGATTCAATACGGCTACCTTCACGAACTAGGATTTCTTCTACGATACCATCGATAGGAGCAGTAATTGTAGTTTCCATCTTCATCGCTTCTGTAACGATCAATGGCTCACCTTTAGCTACAGATTGACCATTTTTAACGAGAATCTTAACAACGGAACCAGACAATGTAGCACCAATTTCACCAGGGTTAGATTCATCCGCTTTACGACGAACAACGCCAGTAGTCTTAGCATGTTTATCATGAACTTTAATACCACGAGGTTGACCATTGAACTCGAACAATACGATACGGTTACCATCTTCATCTGGTTCAGATAAGCCGTTCATTTTGATGATAAGTGTTTTACCTTTTTCGATAGTTACTTGAATTTCTTCGCCCCGTTTCATACCGAAGAAGAATGTTGGAGTATCAAGTACAGATACATTACCAAAGTCTTTTTTAAATTTATTGTAATCTTGGTAAACCTTAGGGTACAAGCAGTATGCACTGATATCTTCATCAGTTGTTTGAGCACCCATTTCACTCAATTCATTGCGAACATGTTCAAAGTCTGTTGGAGGCAATACTGCACCTGGACGAACTGTGATTGGTTTTGCACCTTTCAAGATAATTTTTTGTAACTCTTCAGGGAATCCTTGGTATGGAGTGCCAAGACGACCTTCAAAGAATTCAACTACGGATTGAGGGAAGTCTAATACATCGCCCTTTTCGTAAATATCTTTTTCAGTCAAGTTATTTTGTACCATGTACAATGTCATATCACCTACAACTTTAGAGGAAGGCGTTACTTTGATGATATCACCAAACATCATATTTACTTGGTGGTACATTTTCTTAATATCAGCCCAACGATCACCAAGGCCTACCATCTTAGCTTGTTGTTGCAAGTTGGAATATTGACCACCTGGCATTTCATGTTGATATACTTCAGTGTTAGGATATGCTTCTGCTTTATCTACACCTTTGTAGTAAGGACGAATGCTGCCAAAGTAATGCGACATTTCTTCCATGTAATCAATGTTCATTTCAGGTTGACGGTCATGTCCACTCAATGCATAGTACATGGAGTTCATGCTAGGTTGAGATGTACCATTAGCAAATGCAGAGTATGCTAAGTCGATAACGTCTACACCAGCATCTACAGCGCGACCATAGGAATAGATAGCATTGCCAGAACCTTCATGTGTATGTAAATGAATCGGTACAGTAACAGCATCTTTTAAGGCAGATACAAGATTATAAGCAGCTTGAGGTTTCAATAAACCAGCCATATCTTTGATAGCAATAATATTAGCGCCCGCTTTTTCAAGCTCTTTAGCCATATTTACATAGTAGTCTAAATTGTATTTAGGACGGTTGCTATCAAGAATATCCCCTGTATAGCACAATGCTACTTCAGCAATTTTGTTTTGTGCACGAACTTCATCAATAGCTACATGCATATTATCAAGGCTATTTAAGCTATCGAATACACGGAATACATCAATACCATTAGCAGCAGCACGTTGGATAAATTGACGAACTACATTATCTGGATAAGATGTGTAACCTACAGCATTAGCGCCACGAATAAGCATTTGAAGTAATGTATTAGGCACTTCGCGACGGAACATACGTAAGCGTTCCCATGGATCTTCATGTAAGAAACGATAGGATACGTCGAATGTAGCACCGCCCCAACATTCCAAGGAGAATAAGTTAGGAACACCTTTTGCAGCACGACCAGCTACGCGTGCCATATCAATGGTACGTAAACGTGTAGCAAATAAGGATTGGTGAGCATCACGCCATGTTGTATCTGTAAAGAATACTTGTTTTTGATCAGATAACCATTTACTGAAGCCTTCTGGTCCTAATTCATCAAATTTTTGTTTTGTACCAGCTGCTGGAGATACATCTAAATCAGATGGCATTTGAATTGGTTCAAAATCAGGTACCACTTGAGGACCTGCACCAGAGTAGCCATTGATTGTTACGTCAGCAATGTAACGTAATAATTTAGTACCACGGTCACGGTCAGGTTTCAATTCGAATAATTCTGGATGATCTTCAATGAAGTTTACAGTGTAGTTACCGCTTTGGAATTCAGGATTTTCAAGAACGTTAATCAAGAAGTGAATATTTGTTTTAACGCCACGAATACGGAATTCTTTTAAGCAACGAAGCATTTTACGAATAGTTTCTTCATTGTTAGGACCGAATGCAGTTGCTTTTACAAGCAAGGAGTCATAGTAAGGTGTTACTACGGCACCTGTGAAAGCATTACCAGAGTCTAAGCGGATACCAAAGCCACCGGAGCTACGGTATGCCAAGATTTTACCTGTATCAGGCATGAAGTTATTTTTAGGATCTTCTGTAGTGATACGACATTGGATTGCAGTACCTTTACAAGGAACTTCATCTTGTGCTGGAATACCTACTTCTGGGCTATGTAAGTCATAACCTTCAGCAATACGGATTTGAGAATGAACGATATCAATATCTGTAATCATTTCTGTTACAGTATGTTCTACTTGGATACGAGGGTTAACTTCGATGAAATAGAAGGAGCCATCAGCAGTTACCAAGAATTCTACAGTACCCGCATTAACGTAGCCAACATTTTTCATGATTTTTACAGCTGCATCACATACGGCTTTACGAGTTTCCAATGGCAATGCAAAAGCTGGAGCCATTTCAACAACCTTTTGGTGACGACGTTGTACAGAGCAATCACGTTCATGTAAATGAACTACATTACCATGTTCATCACCTAAGATTTGTACTTCAATATGTTTAGGTTCAACAATAAGTTTTTCTACATATACATCATCATCGCCAAAGGCAGCTTTTGCTTCAGATTTAGCGCGATCATATGCATCACGAAGATCTTCTTTACGATGAACCTCACGCATACCACGGCCGCCGCCGCCATTTACGGCTTTGATCATCAATGGGAAACCATGAGTATTTGCAAATTCTTCTAATTGTTCAAAATCACGCAATGCCCCATCAGAACCTGGAATCATTGGGATATCTGCCAATTTAGCTTGTGCACGAGCATTAACCTTATCACCGAACATATTTAAATGTTCTACATGAGGTCCGATAAAGATGATACCTTCTTCACCGCAACGACGAGCGAACTCTTCGTTTTCAGACAAGAAACCATAACCTGGATGGATAGCATCAATATCATGTTCTTTTGCAATACGGATAATATCTTCAATATCAAGATATGCTTCAACTGGTTTTTTACCTTCCCCTACGAGATAGGCTTCGTCAGCTTGGTTGCGGTGCAAGGATAATGTATCCTCTTTGGAATAAATGGCTACAGTTTTAATACCCATTTCATTACATGCACGGAACACGCGGATTGCGATCTCACCACGGTTGGCAACCAATACGGATTTAATTTTTCTCATGTATTGCCTCCTACTAGCTTCCACTAATGTGAACTATCAGCTTTCAATTTTATTAATATATGAATATTTCCTATACTTATAGTCAAAATAATATATTTGGATAGCTCATCATTTTTTATGATAAGTATTATATTCATAATTACATATAACTATTATACAATATTTTCCACATATTTAAAGGATTATATTAATTACGAAATCATAAAATACATTAGTTGCTGTACATGACAAAAACTCATATGTCTTTTATCGATGCACATCGAACTAATTCTATATTCTACGTTATTAATCACCTAAGAAATAATTCATTAATCGATTGAGTTGTTCTTGGTCATTGGCCCCCATTAACTCCCGTGCAGAATGCATTGCCAATAATGGTAACCCCACATCCATTGTTCTCATCGGCAACATAGCAGATGAAATAGACCCAACTGTAGATCCACCAGGTATATCAGAACGATTTACATAAATTTGGTAATTTGCACCTGCTTCTTCACAAAGTCCCTTAACTATAGCAATTGCTCTTGCATCACCTGCATAAGATTGACTACATGCTATTTTAAGAGCCACCCCTTTATTAAGTGTAGGAATATTAGTGATATCATTTTTTTCAGGATAATTTGGATGCAAACCATGTGCTACATCAGAGGAAATCATGAATCCTTTTGAAATGAAACTATCCATCTCTTGATTAGAATATCCTAATGCATCATATACTCGTTTAATAAGGTTTGGTAAAAGCATCCCTGCTCCGCCCTGTTTAGTACGACTCCCTACCTCTTCATTATCAAAGAGAATAGCACAACGTACACCATCAGCATTAGCCTTACGAGCCTGAATAATCCCTGATAGTACACCAAAGCAAGATGTTAAATTATCTAGACGAGGCGCACTAATAAAATCGCCTTCAGTCCCTAATACACAGCCTTGTTCTGTTGGGTATAATGTCATTTCATAAGATAAAATTTCAGATGGATCACAGTTGACTTCATCAGCCAAGAACGTAGTCCACTCATCGTATTGAATATCAGATTCTGGGAATAAGCTTGGATTATTCCGATCATTTAAAGATTTACTAGAATTCTCCTTTTCCTTACGATCCATCATCAATATAGGAAGCATTTCCTTTTGACGATTTAATTTAACACCATCATTAACGGAACGATTCATATGTATAGCTAAGTTTGGAACGATTGCGATAGGACGTTTTGTATCAACTAATACAGAATCAACATCAAAGGCATTCTCCCCTTTTAATACCACAGTACCAGCAGCCCCTAAAGGACGATCAAGCCATGTATTTTCAATGAGGCCACCGTACATTTCCACATTTAACTTGGTATAACCTTTTACTGATGTAATAGGATTGGGTTTAACCCGAATTGCAGGAAAATCTGTATGTGCGGAGGCAATACGTAATGTGTGTTCTGGTTTCTTTCCTATATGAAAAGCAAACAAAGTAGTACCAAACACATTAACTACATAAGAACCAGAGTCTAATTGCCACTCATCATCTAAATTAAGTTCTGTGAAACCTGAATCCAATAACATTTGTAAACTTGTATCTACTGTATGATACGGAGATGTACAAGCACCAATATATTTCAATAACTGTTCATTATTAAATTTCATAGATTCCTCCTATGTAAAATAATGATGCTATTCGTATATTCACCATGAATAGTTCATTTACGTATAATTTTACAACATATACATTAATAGTATATTAACTGCTCTTATTTTATCACAAAAAAGCCGCCCCAAGTGGGACGGCTTTTCGTATATTTTGTAACCACACTATAATCAAACTATAACATATATAGTTTTTAATGTATTACAAGTATATAAAATTCTAGATATCTGGTCTTACCACATACCGATTGCTTTCATCCATACGGAACCAAGGCCCATAAAGATAATTAAGTTGATTACGGATGCGAAGAAACCTAGTTTCCACCATGTATTTTGAGGAACATAACCAGTATTGAAGATTACAGGAGATGGACCTGCAGCATAGTGAGTCAAAGACATACACAAGTTAGATGTGAATGCAATCATCAACAATGTCAACATTGGTGGTGCACCTGCAGAGATAGCAATTGCAGAGAATGCTACGAACATTGCAGAAATATGTGCAGTTAAAGATGCGAATACATAGTGGGAATATGTATTAATAAGTACAGCTATAACGAAGGCAATAATCCAAGATCCTTCTGGAATATAACCGCCTACAAGTACTGTTGCCCATTTGATAAAGCCCAATTTGGACAAGAAACCAGCAAAGCCCATTAATGTACCCATCCAAACTAATGTATCCCAAGCACCTTTTTCACTTTTAACATCGTCCCATACAAGAACACTTGTAGCAAGCAAAATAGAAATACCTAAGAATGCAACAGTTGTAGCATCAATTTTAGTAAATTGAGAAGTAGCCCATAAAACTAAAGCCAAAACAAATACGCCTAGCATAACCCATTCTTGGAAGGACATTTTACCAAGGCCTTTTAACTCTTCTTTAATCATTTGTTGTGCTTCGCGGGCATCTGTAATTTCAGGTGGATATACTTTGTAAATAAAGTACGGCATAATGATCAATGCAATAATACCTGGCACGATGGCAGCCATAGCCCAATCACCCCATGTGATACCAATACCAAAAGATTGAAGCGCCAATGCTGCAACCAATGTGTTACCAGCCATGGATGTTTGGAACATAGCAGATGTAATTGTATTAACTTGATAAATAGATTGCATCAAGAAGGAACCAATTTTACGAGGACCATCTTGAGGTTCAGAACCGAACGCTTTTGCCAAGCTTGTAGTAATTGGCATGATAACACCACCTACACGAGCTGTATTAGATGGAGTTGCTGGAGCCAAAATTAAATCAGATAATGCTAATGCATAAGCCAAACGTAAGGAGCTACTACCAAAAGCAGCGATCAAATTATAAGCAATACGTTTCCCCAAACCAGTTTTAATAAAGCCACGAGAGAATAAGAACGCACCTACGATTAACCAAATAGCAGAGTTAGCAAAACCAGAGATAGCTTCGCCGATTTTCAAAGTACCAGTCAAAGCCGCCACAGTAATTACAACGATAGATACGCCACCAATCGGTAATGGCTGAGTAATAAAGCCTACGATAGTAGCAACAAAGATGGCGAATAAATGCCAAGATTGAGGTGTTAAACCCTCAGGCGTTGGAATAAACCATAGGCCTATACCAAAGACCGCCGGAATAATCCAATTTAACAGTTTTTTCATACACATACCTCCTACATAGGAAAAAACTAAAATATATAACTGCTGAAATACCAAGGCATCGCAAGGTGACTATAAAACACACACTAAGCCCCCTATCCTACGGTGTCTTCAGTATATATCAGTAGTATGTGAAATTAGAAATATATTTATATCTTCTTATGATAAATATATTATATTACAACATAAAAAGAAATGAGAAAAAGCTGTGCATCACTAGGTATGCACAGCTTTCATTAACATATAAATCCTATTCTGGTAAAGATACGTTTTCTAAATTTGTTTTTTCGATAGACTCAATATCACCTTGGTCGCAAAGATTTGCAATTGTTGGATCAATTGGTAAACGGTTTAACAATAATAGACCGTATTTTTGAAGGATTTCTTCAATGTGGCTTTCACCAAAGATTTGGTAATCCTTACCGTTATCTGGGCAATGGAAGTAAGAGTAGTTTTCCACGACACCAATAATAGGCACTTGCATTAAATCAGCCATCTTAACTGCTTTTTCAACAATCATGGATACCAAGTCTTGAGGAGATGTAACAATGATGATACCATCCAATTTCAAGGATTGGTAAACTGTAATCGCTACGTCACCTGTTCCTGGTGGCATATCAACGAATAAATAATCGATGTCTTTCCAAATTACATCTGTATAGAATTGTTTTACAACATTGCCTAAAATAGGACCACGCCATAAAACAGGATCTGTATCGTTTTCCAAAAGAAGGTTAACAGACATAACGTCAATACCGCCTTTAGATTTTACAGGATACATACCGATTTCGTCAGCATATGCTTTTT
>CABTYY010000003.1:0-45910 GCA_902489125.1 uncultured Veillonella sp. | reverse complement strand
CGTTTATTAACAATGGCATTAAAAAGTGTAGATTTCCCTACATTTGGACGACCTACAACGGCCACTAATGGTTTTGCCATGGTTTCACCTCATTATCTAATCTAATACATTACTATATTTTATCATATTCTACGCATAGTACGCAAAAAGGCTAACCAAGGAAACCTTGGTTAGCCTTTATATTAGACAATGAATTATTCAGCGTCTTCTGCAGTTTCTTTTGCTTCCATCAATTCAGTTAAAGCCAAGCCCAATTTCTTTTCATCTTTGTTAAGAGAAATGATTTTAACTTCAACTTCTTGACCACGGTTTAAGTAATCTTCAACTTTCGCATTACGTTGTTTTGTAATTTGAGAAATGTGAAGTAAACCTTGGATGTCGTCGTTAACAGCTACGAATGCACCATAAGCTACCAAACGAACAACTTTACCGTTGATAACATCGCCAACGTGCAATGTTTCTTCAGCTACGTCCCATGGGCTCTTAGATAAAGCTTTTAAGGACAAGGATAATTTGTTGCTTTCAGCGTCGAAGGATTGTAATTTAACTTCGATTTCTTGACCAACGGAAAGAACATCTTCCACTTTTTTGATTTTTTGCCAAGAAATGTCGGAAATGTGAAGTAAACCTTCAATACCGCCGATATCTACGAAAGCACCATAAGGCATGATTTTACGAACGATACCTTTATAGTTGTCGCCAACGTTGATGTTTTTCAATGCTTCAGCTAATTTAGCTTGACGTTCTACTTCCAATACTGCACGACGGGAAAGAACCAAACGGTTTTTCTTTTCGTCGATTTCAAGTACTTTAGCTTCGAATTCTGTACCAACCAAGTTGTCCAAGGATTTTACGAAATGAACATCACCTTGGGACAATGGAATGAAACCACGAAGGGATTTAACTGTTACTACCAAACCTGCTGGGATAGCATCAATACCTTTACATACGATAGCTTCATCTTTTTCTTGTGCTTCGATAACATATTGCCAATCTTCATCTTTAGCCAAGCGAGTCATGGAAAGATAAATAGGATTATCTTCTTTGATGTGGTTCATGATAACTGCTTTAATTTCATCACCATTTTTCAACACATCTTTGGCAGATTCTGGTGCTGGATAAGAAATTTCAGTTCTGTTCAAAATGGCTTCAGTTTTGTAGCCAAAAGATACATATGCGCGTTCATCTTCAACTTGAACTACTGTACCTTCTACAACGTTCCCTTTCTTAAATTCTTCTTGACCTTCTGCTGCTAATAATTCTGCAAAATCTTTCATTGTCTCAATGACCTCCTTAATAATCCAGTCGGGAGTCGATGCTCCTGCTGTAACTCCTACCGTCTGTACTCGGTTAAACCATTCCAGTTGTAATTCAGTAGAAGTTTCAATGTGATATGTTGTACATCCAACGTCACGACAAACCTCTGCCAATCGGTTTGTATTGCCGCTGTTCTTACCGCCTATCACTATCATAAGATCTACATTACGTGCTAAGTCAACGGCAGAGTTCTGTCGTTCTTGCGTTGCATTGCATATCGTTTTGAAAATCTTAAGATTCTTAGATTTTTTCTCTAATATCTCTATTATACTGTTAAATTTGAATTGTGAAAAGGTAGTTTGTACAACAACGCCCATTTTTTTCACAATTTGTAGTTTTTCAGCGGATTCTTCATCTTCGATGATTATTCCTTTGTTATTTGCCCATAAGTTAATACTTTTGACCTCAGGATGGTTTTTTTCACCTAAAATCACCAATGTCATACCATCTTCAATGACAGACTTAGCATCTTGTTGCGCTTTTTTTACATGAGGACATGTAGCATCTAAAATATGTAAACCCTTTTCTTCGGCTTCAGCATAAATAGCAGGGCCTACACCATGAGATCTAATAATCATAGTTCCTTCATCGATATCAGCAACCTCTTGAATGGGGCTTACACCTTTACTTTCTAAGCGCCCTACAACTTGAGGATTGTGAATGATAGGACCTAATGTATAACTTTTACCATCACTATTGGCAGCCTCATCAGCCATTTCAACAGCTCGTTTTACGCCATAGCAAAAGCCGTGGTTTTCAGCCAAAATTATTTCCATAAAGTCTCCTCTATACGATTTTCATGATACGAATCTATCATGCGTTGAATTTCACCTTTCACACGATCATTAACTTCTTTTATTGCTTCCGGTGTAGGCTTTGCTTTACTTACAGGAACTTGTTTACCAATAATACATGCGACTTGATTTTTCTTCATATTATGAGATCCAATAATCGCAACTGGTGTAATGCCAATACCTGTACGCAACGCAATGGATGCGGCTCCGTCATGGAATCTACCAAGTTTTCCACTCTTTTGTCGATTTCCTTCGGCAAATATACCTAGCACCTTATTATCTTTCAATAAACCTAATGCATGACGTATAGCTACCTTATCGATGGCTCCACGGTTTAGAGGAAACGCACCAAGCCAAGTACAGAAAAATCGAGAAATAGGATTTACAAATAACTCCTGCTTTGCCATAAAGTGCACATGTCTTGGTAATGCATACCCACAAATAGGTGGATCATTATTACTCAAATGATTTGGTACAACAATAACGGGACCTTCCATAGGGAAATTATCACGACCGTATACCTTTAATCCATAGCCGACTTTATAACGCAACCAAAAAGCAGTACGCCAAAGCCATGTAGAAAATTTATTCATCTTAGATTCGCTCCTGTACTAGATGCAATATATGTTTCACTGCTTCATCAAATGTCATATTACTAGAATCCACAACAATGGCATCCTCAACACATACGAGTGGAGATTCATCACGATTTTTATCCATTTCATCGCGACTTTCTACGTTCTTTTTAATGTCTTCTAATGGTTGCTCATTAGAAGTACCTTGAACTTCAAGCCATCTACGTTTAGCTCGTGCATCTACAGAAGCAGTTAAATATATTTTCAATTCTGCATTCGGTAATACAACAGAACCTATATCACGGCCATCTAAAATAACACCACCAACAGCTGCCATTGCTTGTTGACGTTCAACTAAGTATTCACGTACTCCTTTATAAGAAGCAATGGTTGATACATTTTCATTGATTTGTTGTTGTCGAATTAAATCAGTTACATCCTGACCTTTTACATACACTTTACAAGCACTTGCCGTAGGCTCTAGTGTTAAATCTAATGAAGGGAGTAAAGCCTCAACCTCCTTTTGATTGTTAACATCTACATGACTATCAAGAACAGCCCATGTAACACCTCGATACATAGCACCTGTATCAATATATAAATAACCTAATTTATTAGCCACGACTTTTGAAATACTACTTTTACCAGCCCCTGCAGGACCATCAATAGCAATGGCAATTTTTTTAGTATTCATAATAACCTCTATTCTTCATCACCATGTACAGCATGCATAGCCGCTACATAACCAGTGGAAAAAGCGGCTTGTAAATTATAGCCACCCGTAAAGGCATCAATATCCAATACCTCACCGGCACCATATAAACCTTTCACTAATTTAGATTCCATTGTTTTTGGACTAAATTCTTTTAACGAGATTCCCCCGGCTGTAACAATGGCTTCTGCCACCGGACGCAATTCCTTAACGGTTAATGTCATATGCTGTAACACATGACATAAGCGCAAACGTTCTTCTTTTGTGATTTGATTAATGGGTTTACTTGGATCTAATTCAGCAAGCTTTATAACAATAGGAATAAGATTTACCGGCAGTAAATCCTTCATTCCATTAGACAATTGTTTCTTAGAATATAAATCAAAATCTTTTTGTAACCGCTTATCTAATACTTCTGCAGTTAATGCAGGCTTAAGATTTATTTCAATAGTAATTTGAGGATTTTTCTTACGCAATAATTTACCTACCGTATGACTTAACGACAAGATGGTAGGACCGGTAAGGCCGAAATGGGTAAACATCATTTCCCCAAATTGCTTGGCCTGTACCTTATTTTTAGAAATAACAGATACCTCAACATTACGAAGGCTAAGCCCCATAATATCTTTTACCCAAGACTCCTCAGTTACAATAGGTACTAAAGAAGGTCTAATATCTGTAATGGTATGCCCTATTTTCTTAGCTAAGGTATATCCATCACCAGTCGAACCTGTTAAAGGATAAGAAGCACCACCAGTACATATAATAGCAGCATCACAAGCATATTGTTCTTTATCTGTTGTGACACCCACTACTCGATTATCTTTTACAGTAATAGATGTAACAGGTTCATTTAAATGAACTTGAACATTATACTTTTTCAAGATTTTCATGAACGTATTGCGTACTTCTAGAGCGGAATCAGATTCAGGGAATACGCGTCCACCACGTTCTACCTTAGTTTTCAAACCCCAACTATGTAATAGTTCAAGCAAGTCTTCATTACTAAAGCGTTCATAAGCACCGTAGAGAAACTTGCCATTACCTGGCGTATTTTTAATAAACTCGGCCATATCAGCATTATTTGTAATATTGCATCGACCTTTACCAGTAATGCCCATCTTCTTACCAACCATATTCATTTTTTCAAGTAATATGACACGAGCACCTTCACGACCTGCTATAACAGCCGCCATAAGACCTGCCGCACCACCACCAATGACTATGATTTGTTTCATTTCTTATCAGTCCCCAACGCTTTAAGTGCTTTTACCTCTCTAATAGTAAGTTGACGAGAAGCACCACGTTTTACACCGCCCAATGTGAGACCTGCATAAGCAATGCGTTTTAAATTATGGATGCGGTACCCAAAGTGTTCAAACATACGACGAACTTGGCGATTACGACCTTCATGGATGGTAATCTCTACTTCATGAACGCCGTTATGATCGTCAAAACCTAAGTCTACAATTGTAGCAGGTGATGTCATTCCGTCTTCAAGTTTAACGCCATTGGCTATGACTTGTAAATCTTCATCACGAACGCGACCTTTGATGCGCACTTCATAGGTTTTTTCTACACCTTTAGATGGATGTGTTAAATTTTGTGCTAACTCACCATCATTGGTAAGTAATAATAAACCTTCAGTATATAAATCGAGACGACCAATAGGATAAATGCGTTTAGATTCGTTTTTGATATAATCTAAAACAGTTTCTCGACCTTGAGGATCAGATACAGATGTAATGACGCCCTTTGGCTTATTTAATAAATAATATACAGGTTTTTCTTGCGCCAATAATTGGCCATTAACCTTAACCTTATCTTTTTGAGGGTCAATTTTAACGCCCAGTTCAGTTACCTTGCGGCCATTAACCTGAACTTTCCCCTCCGTAATTAATTCTTCTGCCTTACGTCGTGATGCAACACCACAACTAGCAATAAATTTTTGTAATCGTTCCATATTATCCTTCTGTTTCCGAAACTTCTTGATGTAAAGCTTCAATAGATTCTACACCGGCACTTCTTAAAAACTCGTCGGTTGTTCCATAAAGAATAGGTCTTCCTACAGTGTCTTTATGACCTAGCTCAGCAATAAGAGATCGAGTGAGTAATTGTTTAATAATCTTATCGCTATTTACACCGCGGATTTCTTCAATTTCAGCTTTAGTTATAGGTTGTTTATAGGCTATAACAGCTAATGTTTCCATCGCTGCATTAGATAATTTATCTTCTCGCTTACGTATATGACCTACATAATCAGCGCTTTCCATAGCGCTAACTAACTCAACACCAGCCCCTGATACTCTCAATCGGATACCTCGGTTTTGGTCTTCAAGCTCACGTTGTAATGTTTCTATATAGTCCTGTACTTCCTCTGTTGAAAGTCCGAATACTTCTCCAAGCATATCGATTGATATAGGCTTTGCCGATGAAAACAATACGGCCTCTAAATGCATTGTTGGTAAGCTCATATAGCCCCCTTTCTATACGGTACCTTCTAAGGCTGTAGTGAATACAATATCATCCTCTTCATAGCGCATTTCCATGATTTGTTGTTTCAACAATTCTAAAACAGCCATAAAGATCGTTACCATACCACTTTTTGTTTCAATTGCTACTAATAACTCTCTAAAGTGTAAACTTTCACCACGACGTATACGACTAGATAAAGACAGAATCATATCTTCTAAGCTATAACTGTCTTTTTCAACCTTTACTTCACGAATAGGTTCCTCTTCAGGTAATTCCTTAGCTCGCTTTAAGGTTTGATAAAAAATTTCGTATAATTGGGAAAGTTCTAAATTATATACATTATCTAATCCAAGTACGCTTGTTTCTTCAGGTCTACTAAATATATTGGCAGAAACAGCTGTACGCTCCATTAATAGAGCTGTAAAATCCTTGATTTTCTTAAACTCTACTAATTTTGCTACCAATTCATCACGTGGATCCTCAGCTTCATCTGGCTCAGGTTCAGCTTTAGGCAGTAACATACGCGATTTAATCTGCAATAAGGTAGATGCCATTACAAGAAACTCACTACTATAATGAATATCAAAGTGATTCCAATTATCTAAATATTCCAAGTATTGACTCGTAATTTCAACGATAGGAATATCGGTGATTTCTATTTTATGTTTTTCAATGAGATGTAAAAGTAAGTCTAAAGGACCTTCAAAAACATCTAACTTATAATTATAATCTCCCATAAACCCCAATCCTTAGAAAATATACTTTAACTATATAATTATAAAGCATTTATAGTAGTACTTTCAAATAATTGTTTTTTTTACAGTCATCTGCTATCTTTATTATAGTAATTATTATATATTATGAAAAAAATTTATTGTGTATTCCTACAAGAGGGGATTTATTATGTTATCTAGTTTAAAGCAAATTGGGAGAAACCCCATCTTTCGCTTTGGTATCATTGGTATTGTTTTATATATAGCTCTATTTTTCATCTATGAACCTATTACACTAGGACTAGATGTTGAAGATATAACGATTTTAGCAGTACCAACAATTGTAGGTACTTTTTTATTTCAATACTTTATGGGGTGTACCGTTTTTCATAGACCATTTTTAGGATATGGATTAGTTGGTATTCTTTGGGCTCTGACATTCCCACTCCTTTTCCACTGGTCCTATGTTAAGCCTTTATATTTCTATGAATTCGCTAATGACTTCTTATTTGGCCTACTCATTTTTATGGGCTTATCTGGAATTCAATTTTTACTAAACCAAACAAATCGTCTTCATAAAACCACATCATTAATCATGGCAGTCATTACCATGATATTAAGTCTTATTCCATTCTTACAAATCGGATACTACTTAACTACATGGCATTGTTTAACGCCAGCTAGTTTACTAGCAGTATATATGACAAACCCAGAGGAAGCCTTTGGGTTCTTAAAAAATGCTGCTGGTATTCCTGGTCTTATCGCTGTTGGTATTGGTCTAGTAGCTTGGACGTATCTACTCTACTGGTCTAATCTAGGAATGAAAGAAGTGGTAAACTTAAATACTACACGACCTATGCGCTCTACATTGCTCATTGCATCTATAGTAGCATTCTTAGTTTATGTACCATTCTTCTTATTCCCTAAAACATGTATTGTAGCAAATTGGATTGCCGCTGGCGATTATGTAAAACAGATGCAACAATATAATGATAACCATCATTTAGTTTTCGATTCCTTCAATTTAGATACAAAGGAAACCTCTGCCAATAAAACACCAGGTACGATCATATTAGTAATTGGTGAGTCTAGTTCTCGTGATTATATGAAGGTTTATAATCAAAACTTCCCTTATGACGATACACCATGGCAAGGTAATATGCGCTCTGATAACAAAGATTTTGTGTTCTTTGATAATGCATATTCATCCTATGTACAAACTGTACCTACCCTAGAACGCGCTCTATCCGAACGCAATCAATATGATGATAAACCATTCCTTGATTCAGCAAATATCTTAGACGTAGCTAAAAAGGCTGGTTATACTACTTCTTGGTTTAGTAACCAAGGTGTATTTGGTGAATACGATACAGCCATTTCTCTAATGGCCAAAACAGCAGATACTACAAAATGGTCTCACGAATCATATGCATTCTCTGACCGCTATGATGAATCTTTATTGCCTTTATTACAATCTGTAGATCCTACGAAAAATAACTTTATTGTTATTCATATCATGGGGAGCCATATTTATTACAATGACCGTTACCCTCATGAGTTTAGTAAATGGAAACAAGGCCCGTATCCAGATGGCCAAGAAGCATATGCTAATAGCCAACTGTATACTGATTGGTTATTACAACAAATCTATACGTATGGTAAGGAAAAATTAAACTTACAAGCTATGGTCTATTTCTCTGACCACGGTGAAAGTTTAGATAAATCTCATAACCCAGATACATTTGACTTTGTTATGACTCACATTCCATTCTGGATTTATTTATCTCCTCAATATCGTGCAGCGTATCCTCAAACTGCAGAGGAACTTACTAAGCACGAACATCAATACTTTACAAATGATTTACTATATGACACATTAATCGGTCTTATGCATGCACCTAACCAACGTTATGATGCAACACGAGACTTCAGTAATGATAAGTATCGATTTAATTTACATAACCTTACTACCTTACTAGGGGAACAACCATTAACTAACGATCCTGTAAATGCAGGTAAATAATCTGGACTATTTCTTGTACTGAGTTAAGCATATTAATCTGTTATCAGTAAAGCATATAATTATGTAATAATAGCCAGTTAAGGTTATAGTAAAGTAATAAAAAACAAAAAGAGATGAGTTAAAACTCATCTCTTTTTTTGTCCTATTAATAGATCAATATCATCTTCTGTATACACTTCAATATTATTCTTTAATAGAGCCTCTACAGTGCATCCATGACCATCCCGTAGGGTTTTACTAAAGGTGCCATCGTAAATACGCTTATAGCCGCAACTAGGGCTTTTTGCTTTCATTAGAGCCCGATTACACCCATTTTGAAAAGCTATATCTAATGTATTCTGAGCACCTATAAGGAATTCTTTAGTTACATCAGTCCCATTAGCCGTACATATACGTTCTCCTTGTCGCTCTGCAGGATCACGCGGTGTACTAAGTCCACCTAATACTTCTGGACATACAGGTACTAAATCAAACATTTCTTTTAACAATGGTAATTTCCCTATATAATTATCTTTTCCATCATAACGACATGATACGCCGCATAGACATTCACTAATTAGCAATTTAGGTTTCTTATTCATAGTATTATTTAATATGTAGTATTAAAACTTAATTTACATAAGAAAAAAGACTAACCGAAGTTAGTCTTAATTGGTGCCGAGGACCGGAATCGAACCGGTACGGTTGTTTCCAACCGACGGATTTTAAGTCCGTTGCGTCTGCCTGTTCCGCCACCCCGGCATGGGTAACGTTTGTGGAGGCGGCACCCAGAATCGAACTGGGGAATAAAGGTTTTGCAGACCTCTGCCTTACCGCTTGGCTATGCCGCCATATAAAGTTGGAGCGGGAAACGAGATTCGAACTCGCGACCCCCGCCTTGGCAAGGCGGTGCTCTACCGCTGAGCTATTCCCGCATGTACATGGTGCCTCAGGACAGAATCGAACTGTCGACACACGGATTTTCAGTCCGTTGCTCTACCAACTGAGCTACCGAGGCATGAATGGCGACCCCGATCAGATTTGAACTGACGATCTTCGCCGTGACAGGGCGACATGTTAACCGCTACACCACGGGGCCGTATCCAAAGTACTTGCTTAGTATATCGGTTATCAGGACTTTTGTCAACACTATCCTACAATATTTTTGATGAATTCTTCTTCATCTTTTAATGTTGTGGATTCTTTATGTCCTGGGTCGATTATTAAATCCTTAGACAAGGTTAATATATACTTCAAACTAGTAATCAAATCTTCTGGATTACTATTATAATTGTCAGTATTCCCTACATTTTGTTTGAATACAGTATCCCCTGAAAATAGATGTCCTTCTATTTCAAAACAAACAGAACCAGCACTATGACCAGGTGTGTGATGGACAATAACTTCAAAGGGTCCTAATTGTAGTTTACCTGTTACTAAATCGTTACAATTAGTATACATTTTCTTCTTGTAAACACTTGGTCTGCGACGAATTAATTGTAATAATTCTTGATCTAAAGGATGTAAATAAGCAGGAATATTATAATGCTCACATACCTCATCTAGAGCTGACACATGGTCACAATGACCATGTGTCAATAGAACTGCTATTGGTTCAGAATCCCCTACCATTTCAATGATATGCTTACTATGAAATCCAGGATCAATTATTAAAGATTTACCCTCTTTAACGAGTACGTAGCAATTCGCTTTATAAAGCCCTAGAGGGCGTTTTATAATATTCATATTATTCGCCCCCTATAGAACACGATACCGTTTAGAAGATTGTTTTTTTATAAAATACCCTTCCCAGAATTGAGGATGAAGCATAACAAGAATGGTAAATAATTCTAAACGCCCCAATATCATATCAACAATAGCTATACATTTTGCTGAGTCAGGCATAGCACCAAAGGAATCAGTGGGACCAAATCCACCAAAACCAAGGCCAACATTACTTAAGAATGCTGTTATCACTTGCATAGAATCATATGTGGATAAACCAGTGCAAGTCATCAAAAAGACAGAAATAACATAAATCATTAAGTATAAAAATAAAAATTGTTGTGTCATTTGAATCCACTTGGTAGGCATTGGTTTACCATTGATGCGTACAACTTGAACCATATCTGGATGAATCGATTTACGCAGGTAAATGATACTACTTTTAATTAAAATAATGAGACGTATAATTTTAACGCCCCCTGTGGTAGAACCACTACAACCACCAAAAAATGATGAAATAAAGAGCATCATCTGAGCTGCAGCAGGCCATAAATCATAATCACTTACAGCAAATCCACTACCAGTTTGAATCGATACAAGATTGAAGGACGCATCCCTAATAATTTGTATTGGATCATTTATAGTAGATTGTAAGGCTAATGATAATCCAATAATTATAATGCCTATTAGAATTACAAGCCAATACATGCGTGTTTCAAAATCATCAATTAAAATACGAATCCCTTTATGAAGAGCATTATAGTATACAGAAAAATTTCCGCCTGCTAATATCATAAAGAAAATAAATACAAAGCAAATATAGTTATTCTGCTCATAAACAAACGTACCAGCTGATGTAGGTGTAAAACCACCTGTAGATATAATAGAAAATGCATAATTAAGTGCATCAAATGGTTCGATTCCACCCGCCCATAGCATGAGGAAACAAACTCCAGTGAACACAATATATAACCGCCAAAGTTTTGTAGCCATTGATTGAATACGAGGCATAACTACACCTGGTTTTGGTACCGAAGCTTCTGCATTAAACATATGAGCTGCGTCAGCACCAAGATTTTTCAAGAAGGATAAAATAAGGACGATAATCCCCATCCCACCAATCCAGTGCATAAGTCCACGCCATAATACAAATGTATTCGGTAAATCATCTACACTATTAATAATAGTAGCACCAGTTGCAGTAATCCCAGATGTAGCTTCAAACAGCGCATCAAACACATTGACTAAAATACCACTACCAAGAAATGGTAAGGAGCCTAAGATAACGGTTAATATCCATGTAGCTGATACTACTAAAAACCCATCGCGAAGACTAAAACTTTGACTTTCTTTGCCATAATAAGATAAAAGTCCACCTAAGCCGAATGAAATACCGGTGGTAATCAAAAATGACCAATATGCAGTTTCAAATACGACACCATATATAAAGGGTATCAATGTAAAAATCCCAAATATATATAATAGCCGCCCCACTAAGGACATGACAATTTGAATGCGCATAGTCCCTCCAAACTAGGTTAGATATTTAAGTAATTTACTTACTGATTCAGGTAACGCAAAGAGAACAATGTGATCTCCATCTAAAATCTCAGTATTACCACGTGGCACAATGGCTTCATCACCACGCAAAATAACACCTACTAAAGCCTTCCCTGGTAAACGTATATCTTTCAATTGTTTACCGGCTACAGGTGATTCACTTGTAATAGCAACCTCAATAGATTCCGCTTTCCCACCTTCAAAGGTAGAGATTGATAAAACACCTTCTCCGCTTCGAACAAAACGTAAAATTTGACTAGCTGTAAATAAACGTGGAGAGAATACGACATCAATGCCTACTTGTTCCATAAGCATAATGTATTCAGGTCGCCCTACACGTACTACAGTCTTAGGGATCCCCATATGTTTACCTACAAGAGCGACTAACAAGTTAAGCTTGTCATCATCCGTAAGTGCAATGATAACATCACTATCAGCAATCTCTTCTGCTTCTAAGAGATCAAAATCCGTAGCATCCCCATTAATAACAATTGTCTTATCCACAAGGTTTGCTAGCTGTTCACAACGGTCAAAATTCTTTTCAATAACTTTAACCGAAAATCCAGCTTGCTCCAAAAGGACCGTTAAATTTCTACCTAAAAGGCCAGCTCCAATGATAACAGCTCTTTTATAGAATGTATTATGATTATGGAACCAAAGACTTTCTACCTCTTCAACGGCTTCTTTCAAGCCTAAGAAGAATACACTATCATCAGGCTGTAGAATACTTTCACCATGAGGAATAATCATTTCACCATAGCGTAAAACACCTACTAGTAAAACACCTTCAGGGAATTTGATTTCTTTTAAAGGTTGTCCTATTAATGGAATATCATCTGTAATCTTAAATTCCATGAGGCGCACAGCACCTTGACCAAAGTCCTCAACATCAATAGCTGAAGGCGTTTCTAAAATTTGTAAAAGCTCTTGAGCCGTAACCATTTCAGGATTAATGAACAAATCTATGCCTAATTTGGCACGCATCTCATCATCCATATGTTCTGCTACAGTATTATCCCGAACACGAGCAATCGTTGTAGGAACACCTGTAATTTTAGCAACAGCACAGGATAGCATATTTACTTCATCAGAATCGGTAACAGCAATAAACATTCCTACATCATCCATACCGATTTCGTTAAGCAATTGTATATCACTGCCGTTACCTTGAACAAGGCTAACATCTAAGGTATTTTCAAGATTTTGTATGCGTTCTGATGACCGATCGATAACGTACACATCATGATCATCTTGTATCAGGCGTTGTGCCAAGGAATAGCCAACCTTACCAGCACCTACAATGACAATTTTCATCGTCTTTATTCCTCTTCTTGTGATTCATTACTAACAGGAGGTGTCCATTGACGTCCTATTTCAGTTAATAATGTCCAACCATCATCTTGAACAATCTTTTTCTCTTTCATCAAATGCCCTAAAGCACGTTTAAACGCGGCTTTGCTGATGTTAAACTTATCTTTAATCAACATAGCAGAAGATTCATCACTATACGGCATCTTACCACCACGGTTAAGAAGATATTCCATAATAATATCTCCATCAGATATGAGGGCCTTTTCCTTGGTAGGGCGCATAGATACATTGATTCGGCCATCATCACGTTTAAAGGTAACGCGACCTTCAACCATCTCCCCAACCTTTAGTTTTCTCGTCATTTCTGAGCGATGTAAAAAGGCTATCCATCGTTCTGGAGTAATAAAGAATGCCCCATCACTAGTTAAGTTATAAATAGCACCCTTAACTAGTTGTCCTACCTTAGCCTCTGTAGCGGCCTTAGAAGCACGACGCATTTCATCATCTACATCCATAGATACTGCAAATCGACCAGATTTATCAGTATATAGGCGAACCCAAACCTTTTCACCAACTTGAGGACGTCCACGCATCTCAGCATGGGGCATAAAGATACCACGCTCAGTGCCAACCTCAACGAAGCAGCCAAAGTTTGTAGTGTTGATTACCTCAACATAGCCAATTTGACCTACCTTCATCGCAGGTAAACGCATAGAAGCAGTTAAACGTCCTTTTGGATCGCGATATAAAAATACCTCTACCTCATCACCAATAGCAACTGGAGATGTTTGTTGATCCTTATGAAGCAAAATATCATCATTTGTATTGCCTGTTTGACCATCTAGAAAGGCCCCTTGGTCACTAGTACGCAATACTTTTAATGTGGCAATTGTATTTTCCAACAATTCTGTAGCCATATTATACTCCTTCAAATGGAACTCGAACTGCATCATTCCACAATTCTTCTAAACCGTAGAATTCGCGCAATTCATCACCACCAAAGACATGACAAATAACATCGCCAAAATCAAGTAAAATCCATTCCCCTTCACGGTAACCTTCTCTGTGGTTGACTGTCATGCCCAATTCTGCTGCTTTATCTTCCATTTCATCAGCAATACTTTGAGATTGCTTGATATTGTTCGCACTAGCAATTAGGAAGTAATCACCTAACATAGATACACCTTCTAAATCGAGGATTTCAATATCTCTACCTTTTTTATCGAAAGCAGCTTGTGCTAATTGTAATACGATTTCTTTAATTTCTTCTTTATTTTTCATACTATTCCCCTTTTACCGTTTTTTACTACTCTCATCACCAGGTTCTGTTGGCTTTGTAATAGTCCCGCCATTATGTTCCGATTCTGGTGCAACCTTGGCTGTACTATTAGTTGAAGCTGTTACAAATTGTGTCATTTCATTAGCTGGTAAATTTCCCATCGTAATGCCTACTAATCGTTGTGCTTCAGTAGGATTTACCTTCCAATATGTCATATCTCCTACTAGCTCTTTTTCGCCAGGAAGAATGTAGAAATGGATTTCTTCCTTATTGATTTTGCTAGCATTATACACAAGCTTAATAGCATCTAATGTAGAAATATTGCTATCATAATGATCCCAAATTCGCCAAATATGCCATGCATTTGTTAAGAAGAATGCATTATGCTCTTCTTCTACCCATAGTTTTAAAAAGCGTTCTTGTCGTTGTACACGTGTAAATGTATCATGTTTTGGATCAGAATATCGTAAATAAGCCAATGCTTTATCACTATCTAATGTTTGATAACCTCGTTGCAAATCTATATCTTTATTTCCGTCTGCATCCACGTGTTCCATAGTTTGTTCTACATAGATTTGTTGATTTCCTAATACATCATTCGTTTTTTTGAAAGCATTTTGGTTAACTACAACATAATATGGTATAGAAATATGGAACATATCTTCGATAACAGCTTTTGTTAAATCAATACCACCTTTTTCATAGATGCTATTGAGCATTGTTGCATCAGTTTGATCTCTGTTATCAATTTTACTATTACTAGGGATACCAATAACATCCATAGTCTTTTGATCTAAATTAATAGATAACAAGAATAAGCTATCACTTTGACTTGGATTATTCTCATCAGTACCGACAACAAGAATATATAATGGTTTATCTAAGCCTTTTTGCTCTACAGATACAGTATTACCATCTTGTTTATTACCATTATCTCCAGATGCATCAGTTGATTCAGTAGTGCCTACAATAGCTCTATACGCATAAGATACGCCAGTATATAAACCGTATCCTATACCGCCAAGTAATGCTACTAGTACAATAATAGCTAATATAATTCTAGGCCATTTAACAGATGACTTTTGTTGACGTCTTCTTCTTCGACGGCGAGCTCTTGCTCGTTCACGTTCTTCCATATATAAACTCCATTATTTACAAGATTGTAACACATCATTACGACCAAGAATGGTCAAAGGATAAATAGATTGTTTTTGCTCAATAAGATGAATAATAGTGTTATCAAAACCAAGCAATACAGCTTTATCTAAATTTTGATCCGCTATTTTACGCAATTCATCAACACCTGGAAAATCTCGATTAGGTTCTATATAGTCTGCTAAGAATATAACTTTATCTAGTTTAGACATATGTACCTTACCAGTCGTATGAACCCTAATGGCTTCCAAAACATCAGCATCAGATATGGAAAATTCTTGTTTAGCACGAATCATACCGGCTAGTCCATGTAAAAGATTACCATTGCTTAATAATTCTTGATCAGCCTCATAAGATTCAGCACTAACTAGCTTTTGCATTTCCTTCAGCGAAAGCTCCTTTGCGCAATCATGCAACAATGCGGCTAATCTAGCCTTTTCCACATCAACGCCATAAAGCTCAGCTAAATGAGTGGCTGATTCAACAACGCCAAGAGTATGCTTAAAACGTTTTTTACTCAACCATTGACTCACGCTAACTTGTATTTCATCAAATGATAACATCCTTTATTCCTTCCCATAAATATGGTTTTCTTCTATATACTCCACTACACATTTAGGCAACATGTACCGAACAGTTTTTCCAGAACGTAACCGCTCTCGCAAATACGTAGCAGATAATTTCATCTCAGGAACCTCCATAAGATGTATTTTTTCTCGTGCTTTTGGTCCTAAAATATCTAATGTTTCATCAATTGCACTAGATCCATCAGGTCTTGTAGCTCCAATAAAGTGGACCTCATCTAATAATTCCTCAATAAATTTCCACGTTGGCAACGCACGAATTGTATCCGTTCCCGCTATAAAGTAAAATTCAACATTTGGTCCATATATAACCTTAAAATGTTGAATCGTATCAACTGTATACGAAGGGCCTTCTCGACGCATTTCTACATCAGAAATTTCAAAATTTGGATTATCTGACACAGCTGCTGCAGTCATAGCATATCGATGATGACTATCTATTACATCATTTTGCTTATGAGGTGGTATCCGTGCTGGCACAAAAATAACCTTCTCAAGGTTAAAACTTTCACAAGCCACCTCAGCAATCATTAGATGCCCTAAATGGATAGGATTAAATGTTCCACCTATGATACCTATACGACGTTTCTCTACCATAATAATGTCACACCCTTAATGACAATGACACAAATAATGATAAATAAGAGCAGTGCTTTTCCATAGGATATCCATTCGTATTGACCTTTTGGGGTCTGAATATATCTGTAGTATGCCCTTATTAAGTAATATACTGTCTTCACTTTCGAACTTGGCCTTCTCCAAATACAAAGTATTTATATGATGTTAGTGCTTGTAATCCCATTGGACCACGAGCATGGAGCTTTTGAGTACTAATACCGATTTCAGCACCAAAACCAAATTCAAAACCATCAGTAAAACGCGTTGAAGCATTATGATACACAGTAGAGCAATCTACTAAGTTCATGAATAATCTTGCACGCATCGGTTCATCTGTTACGATAGCCTCAGAGTGATGTGTGGAATAACAATTAACATGATTGATAGCTTCTTCAAGATTTTCAACAATACGTACATTTAAGTCCATATCGTTATATTCGGTATGGAAGGAATCCTCTGTTAAAGGAATTGTATTCTCCATATATTGAGCTACATCTGTATCACCGTGAATGCGAACGCCATATTCTTGTAGAGCCATATCAAGACGTGGTAAAAATTCACCGGCTACCGCTTGGTGTACTAGCAATGTTTCCATAGAGTTACATACAGACGGACGTTGTACCTTTGCATTAATAGCAATTTCTAATGCCATATCTAGATTGGCATATTCATCGACAAAGGTATGACATACACCACTCCCTGTTTCAATTACAGGAATACTACTTTCATCAACAACACGGCGAATGAGTCCTGCTCCACCACGTGGAATAACAACATCAATATATTCACGTTGGTGTAATAGTACACCAACCATATCTCGATCTAGAACCTCCACGAGTTGAATCGCATCTGGCGTAATTCCAAGAGTTTCTAGGGTATTGCGCATAATAGACACAATAATTTGGTTAGTATGGAATGCCTCTTTACCACCGCGCAATATAGTAGCATTTGCAGTTTTTAAACAAAGTACACCAGCATCGATAGTCACATTGGGGCGCGCTTCAAAAATAATACCAATAACACCAAAAGGTACTGCTCTTTTTTCTATAATCAAGCCATTAGGACGTGTAATCGTTTCCATAACAGATCCCACAGGGCTTTCAAGAGTCGCCACTTGACGAACACCTTCTGCCATTTGAGCAATACGATTAGGTGTTAATGTTAATCGATCTATCATAGTTTGAGGTACATTATAATCGCCAGATTTATCTAGATCTAATTGATTAGCGGCCATAATTTCATCGGTTTGTGCTTCTACAGCATCAGCGATTGCCAATAATGCAGAATCTAATGTACCTTGATCAATTTGAGCTAATTCAAAGGATGCCGCTTTAGCTCTTTGACCCATATCTTTACAAATTTCTTCATACTGGTTCATAGGATATCCTCAATGTAATAAAACTAGATTATTACGATGTACTGCTTCATCATAGGTTGTATTAATACCTAAAATTTGAGCTATATCATTTGTATTATGACCTTTTATGGCCTTCATATCTTCGATGCCATAGTTGATAAGTCCACGGCCAATTTCTTTACCATCATGATAAATAGAAATTGTATCACCAGGTCCAAATGACCCATCTACATCAATAATACCAGCTGATAAAATGCTCGCCCCTTTATCTAATACAGCACGTGCACAACCATCATCAATAGTGATTGACCCTTTCAATCGTTTACCAAAGGCAAGCCAATGATGTTTACCTGATAGCCCAGCATCATGCGCTTCAAAGAGAGTACCAATTTGTTCACCCTTACATACACGACGAACAGAATCTTCCAATTCACCAGATGTGATTACCATAGGTACGCCAGAGTTTGTAGCCATATGAGCCGCTTTAATTTTAGTATACATACCACCAGTGCCCATGTTAGAACCAGCACCACCTGCAATAGCATAGGTTTCATCAGTAATTTCAGAAACTGTATCTATCAAAGTCGCCTCTGGATGAGTTGCTGGATTAGCTGTATATAATCCTTCAATGTCAGACAAAATGATAAGTAAATCAGCATCTACAATGCCTGCCACAGTAGCAGATAGAGTATCATTATCACCAATTTTAAACTCTTCAATGGCAACCACGTCATTCTCATTAATAATAGGAATAACATTAAGTTGCAATAACGTATGTAATGTATTACGCAAATTAAGATAACTATGGCGCCCAGTACTATCTTCTTTTGTTAAAAGGATTTGACCTACTGTACGACCATATTCACGAAACATACGCTCATACATATGAATGAGAATACCTTGTCCTACTGCTGCTGCAGCTTGTTTTAAGACAAGGTCTCTAGGTTTTTCCTTAAATCCTAAAGGGGCCAGTCCAGCGCCGGTGGCCCCTGAAGAAACAAGGATAACCTCTTTACCTTGGTTAGCCAAATCAGATAATTGACGAACTAATCTTTCAATGCGCTCTAAGTTTAAATGACCATTAGCATAACAAAGCGTACTACTGCCTACTTTAACTACTATTTTTTTTGCGTTGATGATAGTACTGCGCATAGAATAACCTCCTAGGGCTAACAGGTTATGAAGACCCCCATACAATACATGTTAGTAATATGACGATTTATTTAGGTAGAATAATTTTTGGTTCTTTTTTAGCTTTATATAAAACACCGTTAAAACCAATGACTTGGACTAATTCAGCACCAAGCATATCAGCTAACTCTTGGAAAATCGTCTTATCTTCAGGGCTATTATTGTGTAATTTCACCTTAATTAACTCACGAGCCATTAATGCTGCACGAGCACTATCAATAACACTATTTTCTAAACCGTTTTTACCAATTTGAACTACTGGTGGCATTGTTGCTGCCAAAGAACGTAAATACCGTTTTTGTTTTCCTGTCATTATTACTCCTACTCTTGGAATGTAAAGCGTTGATCGCCAATCACAACTTCATCACCGTCTTTACAACCTTTTTCTTTTAATTTAGCATCGAGCTCCATAAAACGCCAAATGCGTTGAAATCTACGAAGAGATTGATCATCACTTAAGTTTGTCATTGCCACTAAGCGTTCAATACGTTTACCTGTAATATAGAATGCAGCATCATCACCACGAGTAATAACGAATTCCACATCAGGTTTTGCTTCGTATACTACTGTATCATCAGTTGCTTCCGGTTCTGGCTCGTAGTTTTCTACATAGTAGTAAGCTCGTTCCATAAGCTCTGGTAAACCTTCACCACTTAATGCATTGATAAGGAATACTTCATATCCTTTATCTTCAAAATATTTTTTTGTATCAGGAATTGTTGTATCATCAAAGACCAGATCAATCTTATTGAGTGCAACAATTTGCTTTTTATTGGCTAATTTTTCAGAATATTTACGAAGTTCTTCATTAATAGCATCAAAATCAACCTTTGGATCGCGTCCTTCCATACCAGATACATCAAGGACGTGAATTAAAATATTAGTCCGTTCTACGTGACGCAAGAAGTTATGTCCTAGGCCAACACCTTCGCTAGCCCCTTCAATAAGGCCTGGAATATCGGCTAATACAAAACTACGGTCTCCAGAGATTGTTACTACCCCAAGTACAGGTGTCAATGTAGTAAAGTGGTAAGCAGCTACCTCTGGTTGAGCTTTAGAAACCTTACGTAAAATACTAGACTTACCAACAGATGGATAGCCTAATAGTCCAACATCTGCCAATACTTTAAGCTCTAGTTGTAACCAGAACTCTTCACCAGGTTCACCCTTTTCTGCAAATGTAGGTGCACGGTTAGCACTTGTTTGGAAGCGTGCATTACCACGGCCACCACGACCACCTTTAGCAATAACAAACGTATCACCATCGTTAACGAGGTCACAGAAAATTTTACCTGTTTCTTCTTCTTTAATTACAGTACCCAATGGAACCGGAATAATAAGTGGCTCAGAACCGCGACCATGCTTGTTGGAGCTTTCACCATTACCACCAGCAGGTGCCTTAAACTGACGTTTATATCTAAAGTCTACAAGAGTATTAATATTCTTGTCCGCTTTAAATATAACGTCTGCCCCTTTACCACCATCGCCGCCACTAGGGCCGCCATTTGGCACGTATTTCTCACGGCGGAAGCTAGACATGCCGTCCCCACCGTCACCGGCCTTAACAAAGACACGCGCTCTATCTATAAACATACTTTAACTCCTATGCATTATTGCTGTAATAACTCTAATGCTTTTTTAATTTGAATATCATCTAATGTACTAGATGGATTTACACCTTTTGGTAAATCCAGTTCTACATCAGGTTTAATACCAATGCCGTCAATAACACGGTCATTTGGCGTATGGTATTTAGCAATAGTTACCTTAACACCTTCATTATCAAGGCTAGGGTAAATAGTTTGAACTGTACCCTTACCATATGTATTAGTACCTAAAATAGTACCTAGTTTACGGTCTTGAATAGCACCAGCTATAATTTCAGATGCACTAGCAGACCCTTTGTTAACAAGAACGACTAATGGCATAGCTACGTCTGGACCATTAGACTTATAAACCTCTTTTTTCCCAGCTCTATTTTGTACGGTTACTAATGTTCCTGGAGGCATAATATAGTTAGAAATCTTTTCTGTAGTAGATAATAACCCACCAGGATTATCTCGAAGGTCTAAAATTAGTTCCTTCATACCTTGAGATTGCAATTCTTTAAATTGTGTTTCAAAATCATCAGCCGTATTTTCAGCAAATTGACTAATACGAATATACCCTACTGTACTTGTGAGCATTTTGCTTTTAACAGTAGGTAACACAATGGATTCACGGGTAATATCAAAGTGCAATTTTTCACCATTACGCTCTATATCAAGGGCAACAACGGTACCAGCCTCGCCGCGAATTCGAGAGGATGCATCTTCTACAGTAATATCGCTTGTGGATTGACCATCAATAGCAATAATATGATCACCAGGTTTTATGCCCGCTTTGAAAGCTGGTTGATCTTCCATAATACTAACTGCATATAAACCTTTATCATCATGACCAAGAACCATGCCTACACCTGCATAAGTGCCAGATGTTTGCATTTTCATGGACTTAAATTCGTCAGCATCTAAATAAATACTATGGGGCTCTCCCAAAGAGCCAATTAAGCCTTTAAGCATACCATCATAAAGGGTCGCTTTAGACATCGGTGTCATAAAGACTTGACTCGCAGCATAGTAGGCTACAAATAGTCTTGGTAATCCCCAGAATGAACCAGATAAGTACCAAAACGTGAGCCACATAATAACGATGCCGGAGCCTATATATTTCAATAGACTCCATAACACCGTACGTGTATCAAATTTCATATTATAAATATCCCATAGGATCAACAGGATCCCCACTTATACGAACTTCAAAATGTACGTGTGGCCCAGTACTATTACCAGTGCTACCAGCATAGGCAATAACTTGACCTTTAGATACATCTTGTCCTTCAGAGACAGCAAGCTCAGAATTATGGCCATAAAGGGTGGACATACCATTACCATGGTCGATAACTACAGCGTAACCATAGCCACCCATCCAACCAGACCAAACAACAGTACCTCCATCAGCAGCATGAACTGGTGTACCTTCATCAACACCAATATCAATACCGGAATGGTAGATAGTTGTACCCCAAATTGGATGTGTACGATAGCCATATGGTGAAGTAATTTCACCACTTACAGGCCAACCAAGTTGACCAGACCCTTGTACCCAAGAGTAGCTTGGTGCAGACTGTTGAGCCGCAGCTGCCGCTGCTGCTTCTGCAGCTGCACGAGCTGCCGCACGTTCAGCTTGGCGAGCTTTCAATAATGCTGTAATTTGAGCGGAAGAAGCATTAAGTTCTTCCACTGCTTGCATCGCCGTAGCACGGTCATTTTGTGCCTTCTGAAGAACTACTTCACGTTCTTTTTTCTTTTGTTCAATTTCAGCTTGTTTTGCTACAGCAGCTTTTTCAAGCTCTACTAACTTAGCTCGTGATTGTTCAAGAGCTTGTTTACGTGCCGCAATTTCAGCACGTTCTTTTTTAATTTCATCGATTAACTTGATGTCAGAATCAATGATGCGTTTTAAGATCTCTAATCGATTTGCAAAATCGCTAAAGTCTTTAGATCCAATGACAACATCTAAATAGCTTAGACGTCCATTAATATAAATATCTCGTACACGCTTATAAAATACGGATTCTCGACCTTCTAAGCGTTTTTGTGCTTCTGCGAGTAACTTTTCATTAACAGTAATATCATTTTCAACGGCTACACGTTGCTGTTGAATAGATTCTAACTGTTGTTGGGCCTGACGCAATTGCTCTTCAATTTGTCGCAACTGTTCAGATACACTTACAATGACAGTTTCTGCATCAGCTTTGATAGAGTTTTGTTGATTAACTTGTTGTTGAATTGAATCTAATTGATTCGTTAAATCCTCATCTTCGGCAACGATATATAGTGGTGTTCCCAGTACCACTATACCTGTTAAAATTGTTGCTACAAGGCGAGATTTGATTGTGTTGTATTTCATAAACATTACACCTTCATGTATTGTTTTAAAGAAATCGTACTACCAATAGCACCGACTATAATACCGCCACCTAGAATATAGATAGCCACATCATAGAAGAATGGGAACATTGGTACTAATGGGAAGAATGCTAAGGACTCAGAAACTTCCATGGTAATGAAATGGTAAAACTCACCTACACAAAGTACGGCAATTACAGCCCCTACTAAGCCCAATAACATACCTTCGATCAAGAATGGCCAACGAATAAAACCATTGGTTGCACCAACATATTTCATAATGGCAATTTCTTTACGGCGGGCGAATACAGTCAAACGAATTGTATTAGAAATGATGAATAATGTAGCGGCTGCTAAAAATGCGATTAATACAATACCACCAATTCTGATTACTTGGGTAATGCGGAAAAGTTCTTCTACAATATCTTGACCATAATGTGTACTTTCAACACCTTGGAATGTAGTGGCTAGTTTAGCTGTAGCCTTAACATCACTAGGATTGTCAAAGGTTAATACATAAGAATTTGGCAATGGATTTACATCGCCTAATGCATTTACCAATTGCTGTTGATCACCGAGCCGTGCTTTGAATTCTTTCATCGCTTGTTCTTTATTAACAAACTCTAAATGCTTAAGATTTGGTATAGCTTTAATTTGCTTACCTACCGCCATAATTTGGTCAGTTGTTAAACCATCTTTTAAATAGATGCTCAATTGAACTTGGTTTTCTAAACTAGATGCCATGTTATTCAAATTGATAACACCGCAAAGGAATACACCAAGCATAAATAAAGATAAAGCCACTGTAGAAATAGATGCTAACGTCATAAGACCGTTACGCTTCATAGATTTGAGGGCTTCTTTAAAAAAGTATTTCAATGTTCTAGGCTTCATTAATTTCTGCACCTCTCATATTATCACTTTGAACGCGACCATCTTTTAGACGAATAACACGTTTATTTAAATACGAAACAAGATCCATATTATGGGTAACCATAATAACAGTTGTGCCAAAATTATTGATATGCTTAAACAAATCTACAATACCTTTACTTGTATCAGGATCTAAGTTACCAGTCGGTTCATCAGCAATAAGTACAGATGGACGATTTACAATAGCGCGAGCAATAGCAACACGTTGTTGTTCACCACCAGACAGATCCTCTGGTAAATCATTTGCTTTATCACTTAAGCCAACAAGTTCTAGTACATGACTTACCTTTTCCTTAATTACCTTTGGTTTTTCTTCAATTACTTCAAGCGCAAAGGCAATATTTTCTGATACCGTTTTGTTTGGTAATAAACGGAAATCTTGGAATACAACACCAAGTTTTCTACGTAATTTTGGAATTTTACTACGCTTCATACGCGTAACATCAAAATCATCAACAATGACAGTACCAGAATCAGGTACTACTTCATGAGTTAACAATTTAAATAGAGTTGATTTCCCTGCACCGCTGTGACCACAAATGAGGACAAATTCGCCCTCATTTATAGTTAAACACACATCGTCTAATGCAACAGAACCATTATCATAGACTTTACTAACATTCTTAAATTCAATCATGGGGTCCCCTTTGATTATTTACGAGTGATTACACGTTTTACTGCTTCTACAATGTCTTTTGCTGTCAAACCATATTTAGCCATCAATTCTTTTGGCGTACCACTCTCCCCAAATGTATCTTGGACACCAACGAGTTCCATAGGAACAGGCTTATTAGCCACAACAACTTCAGACACAGCAGAACCAAGACCACCAATGATATTATGTTCTTCTGCTGTTACAATAGCACCTGTTTCAGTAGCTGCTTTTACAATTGCTTCTGCATCGATAGGCTTAATAGAAGCCATATTGATAACGCGGGCAGACACATTAGATTCAGCTAATGTTTTAGCCGCCTCAACAGCAGGGCCAACCAAGGCACCACAAGCAATGATAGTTACATCAGAACCATCTACCAATGTAGTAGATTTGCCAGGTACGAATGTATAACCTTCAGCTGTAACATCATCTACTCCAGCACGGCCTAAACGAACATATACAGGACCTTCATAAGATGCAGCCCATTCAACTACTGCTTCTGTTTCACGTTCATCTGCAGGTACTACTACAGTCATATTAGGTAAAGTACGCATACAAGAAATATCTTCCAAGCTTTGATGTGTAGCACCATCTTCACCTACAGTAATACCAGCATGAGTAGCACATACTTTTACATTCAATTTTGGATAACATACAGCATTCCGAATTTGTTCAAATGCACGACCTGTTGCAAACATAGCAAAGGAAGAAACAAATGGAATTTTGCCTGCTGCTGCAAGTCCGGCACCAACAGAAATCAAGTTTTGTTCTGCAATACCTACATTAAAGAATCGATCAGGGCAGACATTTTTAAATGTATCAGTTTTAGTAGATTTAGATAAATCTGCATCTAATACGATAATATTTGTATTTTCTTTACCAATACGAGCTAACGCATTACCATATGCTTCACGTGTTGCTTTACCCATTATTGTACCCCCATAATTTCATTAACAAAGGTTTCACCTTGCTCTGCACTAGGTGCTTTACCATGCCAACCTGCTTGGCCTTCCATTTCAGCTACGCCTTTACCTTTTACAGTATGCATTACGATACAAGTTGGACCTTCTGTGAAAGCTTTAGCAGATTCAATAGCATTATGAAGTTCATCAAGATCATGACCATTGACTTCAATAACATTCCAATTAAACGCTTTAAATTTCTCAGGAATTGGCAATGGAGAAAGTACTTTAGTAATATCACCATCGATTTGAAGGCCATTAAAATCAACAAAAGCAGTCAAATTATTGAGTTTATAATGACCAGCAAACATTGCTGCTTCCCATACTTGACCTTCTTCAAGCTCGCCATCACCTAAAATGGAGTAAACGCGATAATCAACATTGTCAATTTTGCCTGCCAATGCCATACCACATGCGGCAGAAATGCCTTGTCCTAAGGAGCCTGTAGACATATCTACGCCAGGAGTATGTTTCATATCAGGATGGCCTTGTAACATATGGTCAATTTTACGTAAATTCAAAAGTTCTTCTTTAGGGAAATAACCTTTTTCAGCCAATGTAGCATATAAAGCAGGAGCTGCATGACCTTTAGAAAGGACAAAACGATCTCTATTTGGAGCTTTTGGATTTGCTGGATCTACATTCATTTCTACATAGTACAACAAGGCCATCACATCAGCGATAGATAAAGATCCTCCTGGATGTCCAGATTTTGCTGCCGTTACAGACTGAACAATACTAACGCGAATAGCTTTTGCCTTCTCTTGAACTAGTTGTTTAACATCTTGTGTTAATGTAGCCATAGAGACCTCACTTTCTGGATTGGATCCAATATATTAATAATCTTTAAGTAATGAAATAGCGATTTCTGCATTGCGTTGAGAGTTTAAACGCAATGCTTCAATACGATCATAAGATGCTTGATACTCTTCTTTTGAATGTAAGAGCTTATGACATCGCTGATATAGCGCCTCTTCTCTAAGATGTGTCATTGTTCCTATTGGTTCCTGACCAATCATATGTAAGAAGCTTGTAATTTTAGGATCGTAGGAAATACCGATAACAGGTTTCCCCATTAAAGAGCTAAATACTAGAGCATGAAGACGTATACCAATCATTAGGTCCACATTCCCCGATAAGGATACTTGTTCCTCTGTAGAGAATGGGCCTTCAAGAACAATAGCCCCCTTTGGCATATAACTAGCGATAATTTTAGCTTCTTTTGTATCCTCTGGATGAGACATAGGAATAAAAATAATTTCTACCTCATCTTGCTCTTGTAATCGGCTCAACACATTGGCTAATGATTCACGATATTCTGTATCATCTTTCCAACTACGAACAGCAACACCAATTCGTTTTGGATTCTCTATAGATTTAGGTAGTTTAGATGTATAGCCTTCTAAAATACGTTTACCAATAGACAAATCTGCCGGTTGCATAGCCAAAACAGCATCAGCTGTAACCTCTACATCTTCAATTCCTAAGGACTCTAATTCAGATTTTGAAATAGAATCACGAACTGTAATGGTATCCACAAATCGCAATATAAAGCTAACAGCTCTTCGTGTAGAGGGACGATTTAAAGGCCCAATACCTTGAGAGTAAAGCATTACCTTTTTTCCCATCATTTTAGCTAAAGCCATAATACTTAAATAGTAATATGTATTACGAATACTTGTAGCATCTTGTAAAAGACTGCCTCCACCACTGATCACTAAATCAGAATTGGCAATTGCCTTTAAAATACCAAATGCGGAAAATGTCCCCACTGCATGAATGTTATGTTTTTTGCTTGTCTCTGTAGGATTACCAGAAATAACCGTAATATGCGCATCTGCTTCCTCTTTGCGAATGGCATCGATAATGGCACAAAGCATTGCTTCATCGCCAGCATTACCAAAACCATAATAACCAGAGATAACAATATTACTCATGGTCAACCTCCCGCGCTTGGAACCATTGTGTTACATACATCATGAAACGTACAGCAATGATAAGAAGCAAACCTAAGAGAGCACCAATTAATAAACCATCATATCCACGCATAATAGACATGAATACAGGAGTTCTAATATGACAGAATGTTTCAACCATTGAAGCTATGCCGATAACACCTGCAATAGTTAATAAGAAATGGATTACTGTAGGCCATTTACGTAAGAATGCAAACGTAGCCAACATTAATGCTGGGTGACCAATAATGAACTCTTTTTCTCTAGGTCTTGCATACAATGTATTTTCAAGGAAACGACGAAGCATAAGTTCAAATCCTGGTACAGGAACACCTGCTGTATGACCACTGCGGCCAACAAATACCCATGCCACGCCACCAAGAGCAGCCATTACAAAGAATACGTAAAATTTAACATCCATTGTTAAGAATTCAACTACAAATTTCTTTGCTTCTTCTTTAGAGTTAATCATACGACCTTTCCACAAAGGGAAACGTTGTAAGTACGCGATGATCACCAATACAATTGGAAGTACAAATGTTAACTTAACACCTCTAAAGATAGCAAATTCCATAAAGAATTTCGTATTTCCTAATAAAGATGCAATATACATACCGCCAATAGCCGCAAATAATGCAGCAATTACGAGATAAAGCACTGCTAATACGGTAGATTTAATAGCACCTAATGGACGAGCTCCATCATAACGACGCCATTCCTCCATCAAGCGAATCATGGCACCTACAGGAGCCATAATAGCACTAGATAAAGCCCAGATTTGAGTAATCAATGTACCACTTGTAATGATGAATAATACTACAGATACAAGGGAAATGCCAAAGAATGCTACCAATTGTGTATGTTTACGCATTGGAACTAACATTTGAGCAACATAAACGAATAGCGCAATAGCACCAATCATTGTGATGACTACTAATAAAGGATTTGGCGTATAAGGAGGATAAATATCAGCAGGACCGAATTCATAACCTTTAGTAGATAATTTTTCAGTGGTCATCCCAATATAGTTAATAGTTGTTTGTAATACTGTTTCATTGTTTACACCTGTTTCATACATAGGGAATAAGTTAAAACGAATATTACGTTCAATATCACTAATATAGAATCGTTGAGCTGCTTCTTCTGGAGTGATTTTCTTTAATTCATCCTTAGCAATTGTATATACACGGCCCACACTATAATTATCTTTAGCAGCCATTTCCAAGAAACCTTGTTGTGGCTCATATTGAAGTTGGTTAACGGCTTCAATACCAACTAGAGGAATATGATTCTTATGTAATAGTTCTAATGTTTCATCCGTTAAATTAGGAGCACCTAGAGCCTCTTTACCAGCAAAAATCATACCTGTTACATGTGGAATTCCTTCAAGACGCTTAAATACATATTGGAGGTCATCAGATGTTACATTTCTATAGTTTGTAGGACGAACTATAACATTAAATCCACGATTAGCAACTTCTTGAGCTTGTAGCTTGGAAATACCAAGATTCATTTTTAGATAACTATCTGCAGTAGCACCATATAATTCAAGGACTGGACCAATACTAGTATTAAGCTCTTTAACTTTATCTTTACCAATACGATGATACAAGTCTTCGCGAATTTCTTTATAATAGCCTTCTTTACCTGAAATTAATGCTACATAGGTTGCACCATTTTTAACGGATGCCCCATTAATACGGACTGCATCCATCTCTTCGGAGCTTAACACCTTAACTTGACCTGCATCTTTAGCTTTTTCTAAGGTACGATCATAAATGGCGAATGCTGTTACACCTGCATTACGAAGTGCATCAAAAGCCTCTTGTTGACTGCGCTTTTCAAAGGCATTAGCTCTTAGAACAGCATCATAATCTACGATATTTTCAATATGATTTTGAGATTTTTCAATCTGATGGCGTTCAAATACCAAATATAAAGAGGATACAAGTCCAACTATAATACAGAGTATTAGAATCCAAGAGTACTTACTTTTTTGTGTATTCCGATGATTCACGATAAATCCTTTCTAGTTAAGTACAGGTTTAACTTTGATGTGAATTTCACCATTATCAACAGTTAAGCTTTCAGCTTTCACAGGAATTGGGAAGTTATTAAAGTTATAAACTTCTGTAGCCTCTAATACATTAGATGTCAAACCTGGGATAGTAGCACCATTAATGGTGAACTTTTTAGGTGCGAATAGTAAAGTATTATCTTTTAATTCTAAGTTGCCATCTAATTTAACAGAACCTTTAAATACCATGCCAACATTCATATTACCAGTTAAGCTGATGTTATCTTTATTGATGTTTACTTTTACATCTTGAATTTCACTACCAGCTTGAGTACTTAAGAATTTAGCCAAATCTTCATTAGTCACAGTACCTTCGATACTAGAACTACCTACACTTACTACATCAATTTCTTGGCTAGCCAATAATGAAATTGGATTTACAAGAATTTGTGTTGCATCATAATTGAAGTTTGCAAAGTTTAATTTACCAAGTTTTACATCATCTAAAGAACCATATACATGATCAGCTTCACCATAGAGTAATTTAAATCCTGGTTGAGACTCAACATTTACTGTTTGAGAAGATGGTTTTAGTGAATCATTTAACTGTTTTTCAATACGGGAACTAATATAAGAAGGTAATAAAAATTGAGTTGCTGCTGCTAAAGCAATAATCAGCACTAATAGGAATAGTAAAAACTTTTTCATAAGAACTCCTAAATTGTTAAATTCGCTTCTTTTTTCAAGAAACCTTCCATAAATTGATCTAAATTACCATCCATAACGGATTGTACATTCCCTGTTTCAACCCCTGTGCGATGATCCTTAACGAGATTATATGGGTGGAATACATACGACCGAATTTGACTACCCCATTCAATCGCTTGATAGGTACCACCAATTTGCTCTTTAAGTTCTGCTTGTTTTTCTAATTCTAATTCAAATAATTTGGCGCGCAATAATCGTAATGCTTGTTCCCTATTTTGCATTTGAGAACGTTGAGTTTGACACTGTACTACGATACCTGTTGGTCTATGCGTCATACGTACAGCAGAATCTGTTTTATTAATATGTTGTCCACCAGCACCGCTAGCTCTATATGTATCTACTTGTACATCTTTCATATCAATATTAATTTCTACTGTATCATCAATTTCCGGCATTACATCAACAGCAGCAAAGGATGTATGACGACGTGCAGCAGCATCAAACGGTGAAATACGAACAAGACGATGTACACCTTTTTCAGATTTCAAATAACCAAAGGCATTTTCACCTTTAATTAAAAATGTAGCAGATTTTGTGCCCGCCTCATCACCTGGTTGTTCATCCATCAATTCAATAGAGAATCCTGCTTTTTCAGCCCAACGCAAGTACATGCGAATCAGCATGGAACACCAATCTTGTGCCTCTGTGCCACCTGCACCAGCATGGAATGTTAAAATCGCATTATTAGCATCATATTCACCACTAAGCAATAAAAGAACTTCTTGTTTTTCTACAGTTTCTTCTATTTGTTGAACATAATCCTTGATTTCACCTTCTAGAGAACGATCATCTTCCTCTATTGCCATCTCAAGCATTACATTAGCATCTTCAATATCACTAACAAGTTGTTTGTAGCTTTCTACAGCATTTTTCAATTGTGTGGCTTCTTGAGAAATCTCACGAGCCTTGTCTGGGTCATCCCAAAATGTAGGGTCGCTCATTTGCACATCGAGTGTAAAGATTCGATCTTCTTTCTGAGCGATGTTAAAGTGAATCCCTCATTCCATAAATACGTTCTTCTAGATTAGAAATAATAGGTTTTAAATCTTCTAACAATTTATGTTCACCACCTTTAACTTATTAGCTTATTACATCGATAAACTATCACCTTAATAAAATAGAAAAATGGCCGTTGCCCAGAAGGAAATCCCATTGAGCAACGTGCCATTCACAAATCTTAATCTATGTTTTGTGGCTCCAACACATCTTCATGATGGGGTTGTGCACCTTCTAAGTGGTCAACTGGTTCTTCAATTTCTTGAATCAATTGTGCACGAATTTTGTACAACGCCATGATTGTTTCATCTTGGATAGCAGCAATCATGTTTTGGAACATATCAAAGGCTTCAAATTTATATTCCACCAATGGATTTTTTTGGCCATATGCACGAAGGCCGATACCTTCACGCAACATATCCATATTATCCAAATGTTCCATCCATTTGTTATCAACAACGCGCAACATAATAGCCTTTTCAAGTTGGCCAAACATAGCATCACCAAGCATATCAACGCGATCTTGGTACTCAGCATGAGCAATTTCAAGCAAGCGTTCTAATAATTCTTGACGACTATATTCTTCCATATCTTGAGGAGTCATAATATCTTCGGTTAAGAAATATTGACTCAAGTGCTTGTAGAGACCTTCGTAATCCCATTCTTCTGGATATAATTTTTCATCTGCATAAGCATCTACAGATTCAGTAACAAGTTTATCAATCATTTCATTGATTGTGTCACGTAAGGACTCATTACGTAAAATACGACGGCGTTGTTCGTATAATACTTCACGTTGTTGATTCATAACATCATCATACTCGAGTACATATTTACGAATATTGTAGTTATGATCTTCTACTTTCTTTTGAGCACGTTCAATAGATTTAGTAATCAAAGAATGCTCAATAGGTTCATCCTCTTCCATGCCAAGTTTATCCATGATGCCTGTAATATTGTCAGCACCAAAGATACGCATCAAATCATCTTCTAAGGATAAGAAGAATTGAGAGGAACCTGGGTCACCTTGACGACCAGCACGACCACGCAACTGATTATCGATACGGCGACTTTCATGACGTTCAGTACCTAGGATAGCTAAGCCACCTAATTCAGGTACACCTTCACCTAATGTAATATCAGTACCACGACCAGCCATGTTTGTAGCAATTGTTACCATGCCCATTTGACCAGCATTGGCAACAATTTCAGCTTCTTTTTCATGATGTTTTGCATTCAATACTTTATGTGGTACGCCTGCACGTAATAACATATCTGAAAGCTCTTCAGATTGTGTAATAGATGTAGTACCAATCAAAATAGGTTGACCAGTTTGATGTCGTTCTACAGCATTACGTACTACGGCACGATATTTAGCAGCCTTAGTTTTAAAGATTTGATCTGGCAAATCTACACGGGCTAATGGTTTATTTGGAGGAATAGGCAATACTTCCAAACCGTAAATATCGATGAATTCTTTTTCCTCAGTCTTAGCTGTACCAGTCATACCAGCAAGCTTTTTATACATACGGAAATAGTTTTGGAATGTAATAGAAGCCAATGTTTGACTTTCACGTTCAACCTTCAAGCCTTCTTTAGCTTCGATAGCTTGATGTAAGCCATCAGAATAACGACGACCAAACATCAAACGACCTGTAAATTCATCGACGATAACAACTTCACCATCTTTAACTACGTAATCAGTATCGCGATGCATCATAGCATAAGCACGTAAAGATGCACCAAGTAGATGGTTTAACTCGATGTTTTCTGCATCATACAAGTTTTCAACACCAAGCATTTTTTCGACTTTTGCGATACCAGAATCAGTAGGTGCAATAGTCTTTTGTTTTTCATCAATTGTATAATCTTCATCTTTTACAAGATGAGGAACAATTTTAGCTAACTTGTAGTAATTATCTGTGGAACGTTGACCAGGACCAGAAATAATTAATGGAGTTCTCGCTTCATCGATAAGAATAGAGTCAACTTCATCGACAATTGCGTAATTCAATGGACGTTGTACCATTTGAGATACATCAGATACCATGTTATCGCGCAAATAGTCAAAACCAAACTCATTATTTGTACCATATGTAATATCACATGCATATGCTTCTTTACGTTGGTTATAATCGAGATTAGCCACAATAAGACCTGTAGAAAGGCCTAAGAAGTTATATAAACGACCCATTTGTTCACTATCGCGAGTAGCCAAATAATCATTTACTGTAACAACATGTACGCCGTTACCTGTCAATGCATTTAGATATACTGGCAATGTAGCAACTAATGTTTTACCTTCGCCAGTACGCATTTCTGCGATATTACCTCTATGAAGGCAAATACCACCGATCAACTGCACATCAAAATGACGCATGCCTAACACGCGTTTAGATGCTTCGCGAACTACAGCAAATGCTTCTGGCAAAATGTCGTCTAACGTTTCCCCTTTTTGCAAACGACGTTTAAACTCATCGGTTTTTGCTACTAAGTTAGCATCACTTAATTTAACATAATTCGGTTCAATTTCATTAATATGATCAGCAATAGCACGCATTTTTTTAATTTCTTTTGCGTTATTATTGCCTAATAGCCTTTGTAAAAAGCTTAACAAACAAATCACTCCTCTATAGGACATCTTACATTATTTTATCTAATTTATTATAACGAAAATGCCTTGAATAGTCAAAGAATTCAAGGCATTTCACGATTATTTATAGCATTTTATAAAAAAGGTGGATGACTCAAAATGGTCATCCACCTTGATATAATAATCGGCTGATTTAAAAAGTAGAAAGGAGTTAGGATTATTGTCAGCCGATATTATAGGTTATTGTAATTCTGGTTCAATCAAACCATAGAATCCATCATGTCTACGATATACTACGTTCATTGCTTCTGTTTCAGCATTGAAGAACATAAAGAAGTCATGGCCAATAAGATTCATTTGTAAGATAGCTTCTTCTACATCCATAGGACGTACTGCAAAGTGTTTCCGTTTTACAACTTCGATAGTTTCCTCTTCTACAGGAGCTGCTAAAGCTTCAGGATGGAAAGCTTCTTGTTTTTTGAAGCGTTTTGCTAAACGAGTTTTATGTTTATGGATTTGACGTACGATCTTGTCTATTACTAAATCAATAGCTGCATACATATCATCGTTTGTTTCTACACCGCGAAGAACGATCTTATCAACGAAGCATGTAAGTTCAACAGTAGATTTATCTTTAACAACGGATAAAACCGCTTGTGCATCTAACTCATCATCGAAGTAACGAGTTAATTTGCTCAATCTTTTTTCGATGTATGCTCTTAGAGCATCTGTCACTTCAATGTTTTTACCTCTGATTGCTACTTTCATAAGTCAACACCCTTTCTAAAAATCATCCACGAGATACGAGTGTGTAGTAATTTTTTACTTATCTCTCGTGTTATATTTAGTATTTCTACATCAAGGTATAAAACTCCTCTTTTTTTCAAAAGAATTTTTATATTTTTTGCAGAATTATAAATATTATTTCCAGTAAGAATCGAAAAACTCCAATATCATGCGATATCGGAGTTTCTTTATATGTTGCTTTTATGTATTTTTTGGTATGTTATTACGCTTTTACAACGTTAGCAGCTTGAGGGCCACGGTTACCATCAACGATATCAAACTCTACATTTTGACCTTCTGTCAAAGATTTGAAGCCTTCGTCTTGGATCGCAGAGTAATGTACGAATACATCGCTACCGTCTTCACGTTCAATAAAACCATAACCTTTTTCTGCGCTAAACCATTTTACTTTACCTAACATGGTAACATCCTCCTAAAAATATATATATTGTCTTACTGTCTTGCACTACACTTGTATCATAACACAGCATGTATAAAATATCAAACAATAATATTAACACTTTTAATGAATATACAAATATGTCTTATTGATAATTCATCCCCTAAAAACTACTTTAAAACCTTTATTTATCTATATTATAAATATTTCCGAACAGCACATTAAATTATTACATAATTTTATAATCATAAAAATATATGAATTAAAAATTATTACTCCAAAATATATATGTATAAAATATTTATATATCACAAATATTTATAGCAATAATCGTATTTTATAGATTAAGAAAAGCCTAAAAGCGCTTATTTACAAGGGTTGAACAGATACGGATAAAATAAGTCATCAAATATATTAATAGATATAAATCGATTCATATATTAAGAAATTTAATATCTACAAATTTGGTTATCTTTAAAAATACAAAAAAAAGGAAGCAAACTCTGAATTTCAGAACTTACTTCCTTTTATGTTAGAAAATATTATTATAAAATTTTCGACAAGAACAATTTTGTTCGCTCATTTGTTGGAGCATCAAATACCTTTTCAGGAGTATCATCTTCTAAGATTAATCCACCATCAACGAATAATACGCGGTCAGCTACTTCTTTAGCAAAGCCCATTTCATGAGTAACAATAACCATCGTCATCCCTTCTTCTGCAAGAGACTTCATTACATCTAGAACCTCACGAACCATTTCTGGATCGAGTGCAGATGTAGGTTCATCAAATAGCATAACCTTTGGTTTCATCGCTAGAGCACGGGCAATGGCAACACGTTGCTTTTGACCACCAGATAAGGAATCAGGATATGCATTAGCTTTATCCCCTAACCCAACGCGATCAAGTAAAGCTTGTCCGATTTTCTTAGCTTCATCACTAGAAGTTTTACGAACCTTAGTTTGAGCTAATGTTAAATTTTCCATTACAGTCATATGTGGGAAAAGATTAAAGTTTTGGAATACCATCCCCACTTCAGCACGAACTTCATTGAGTTTAGACTTATCAGAAAGATCCATACCATCTACAATTACCTTACCAGATGTAGGCTCTTCTAAGTAGTTCATAGTACGCAATACTGTACTTTTGCCAGAACCAGATGGACCAATTATAACGACAACTTGACCTTTTTCTATGTGTAAATCTATGCCCTTTAATACTTCATTTTTACCAAAGGATTTATGTACATTTTCTAATTTAATCATTTAATGCTATATTTCCTTTCAAGGTAACCAACCAATTGTGAAATTGTTACTGTCATAATAAGGTAAATAACAGCAACTGTACCCCAGATTTCAAAGGATGCATATGTTTTAGCAATAATCAATTGACCACGACGTGTCAATTCTTCGAAACCAATTACAGAAACCAATGAGGAGTCTTTCAACATAGCAATAAATTCATTACCCAATGGTGGGATAATTGCTTTGAAAGCTTGAGGCATGATAATATAACGCATAGTTTGACCCCATGTTAAACCAAGAGATCGACCTGCTTCCATTTGGCCTTTATCGATAGATTGAATACCAGCACGGAAGATTTCAGATACATATGCACCAGAGTTAATACTGCATGCGGTAACAGCAGCAATAAACGGATCAATACGTTGTCCTGTAATCATTGGCAAAGCAAAATAAATCAAGAAGATTTGTACCAATAGTGGTGTACCACGAATGATATCTACATAACATTTTGCTAATAGTCTAACTACTGTAAATTTAGATAAATTTGCTAAGGATACTAATAAACCGATAAAGAAACCACAGCCAACAGACATAGCTGTAATTTCAACGGTTACAAGTGCACCTTGTAATAAGAGCGGTAAATTATCCGCAATTAACCCCCAATTAAAACTCATGATCTCTCCTATTATTTAAATTCTACCACTACTGGCATATCAGCAGGCGCATCTACATTAAACCATTTTTTATATAATGTATTAAATTCACCATCAGCCTTCATATCTGCAATTGCTTTATTGATTTGTTCTTGTAAATCTTTATTATCTTTATTAATTGCTAAGCCCAAATATTCTTTTGTATTTGGATATGCCATAAATTTAATATGTTGATCTGGATGTTTAGTACTGTAAAATTGAGCCACTGGCAAATCAATAACAGTTGCATCAGCACCACCATTTTGTAATTCTAACAAAGCTTCATTACTATGGTCAAACTCTTTTACAGTAGTACCTTCGATTTTATGGGCTAAATCTGCACCAGTAGTACCTAGTTGAGCAGCAATTTTCTTGCCTTTAAGATCGTCAAGAGATGTGATATTTGCGCCATCTTTATATACTACAGCAAGGGCATTTTCATAATATGGAGAAGAGAATAATACCTTTTCACTTCTAGCTTTGGTAATCGTCATACCAGATGCAGCAACATCAATATCATGTGTATTTAAAGCTGGAATCAAAGCATCAAAAGCAACATTCTTAAGCTCTACATCTTTATTGATACGTTTACCAATGGCACGAATTAAATCAATATCAAAGCCTGTGTAGTCTTGAGTTTTTTCATCTTTAAATTCAAATGGTACAAATGTGGCATTAGTACCAACAATGAGTTTATTAGAAGTTGTTTGTGTAGAAGATCCACAACCGCCAATTACAGTACCGGCCATTACTAACATACAACCACCAATGATTAATTTTTTTAACTTGCTATTTAACATCGAATCATCCTCATTTACTAAACTAACTATTTTTATTCCACTAGTATACCACTTAGTATAATTATGTCAATAATTTTGTATAGAATCATCCTAAATATCAATTAATCACTATATTTATATTTTATTTTTATACACTGATTGTATATTTATAACAATAATGTATAAAAACTTTCCCATAAGAATCGGTATTTTCACCATTTTTAAATATACAGATGTATAAAAAGAAAAAAGCACATGAGAAAAGCCTCATGTGCCCGCATACGGCTGACCTGGTCTTTGCCCCCACACTCGCCTGCTGGAGGGTTCGCTCATAAGTCCGAGACTCCCCACTACTACCCCTCTCGGTTTTACCGGCAGGACTTACACCTAAGCCGCACCATGCTCACAACCCCTTGGGTTGCTTATGTGGATCGTTTCGCCTGCGACTGGCATCGACTTTCAACCACAGACCCGTATAGACGTATTATAAAGAATAACACTATACATGTCTAGATTTATAATTATATATACATTCTAAAAATAAATAAGCCCTAACGATTAAATTATATTTCCGAACATAGCATCGTTCAGTTCTCATTGAAATGAGAATAAATTTTGCAACCCCTTTTTTGGTATGTATAGAAAATTGTCATAGAAAACCTAAAATATTCTTCATATTATTTTAATATTTATAAAATTAGTTTTTCTAGGTACTATATTTAGTACATTCTTAAAATGTCAATTATTTTTAGTATGCCAAATATGAATACAACATGTATAATAGAACATACGTATCATACACAAAATATTATTTATGGTGTATAATTTGTATACTATTAAATAAGAACGGCCTAAAGTTGTACGATATGAACATAAGTACGAGGGGTTGTACCATATGTTCTACATGTTAGTTAAAGGGGTTTATTATGTTTATGTTATCATTAATGCAACCATCTGGGTTGTACGAACTGGAGAAGGACAGTTTAGAAGCCATTAGCGCTCAGCTTTTGCAGATGATACAAATGAAAAGCTATCATCTGTACACTCATTCTATCCAAGTTTCAAACTATGCAGTTAGTATTGCTGCTAAAATGGGTTTACCATTAAATGAAATTGAACAAATTCGCCATGCAGCATTACTTCATGACGTAGGATTATTAATGGTACCTAATGCATTAATCCAAAAATCTCCATATCTTAATAAACAAGAAATGTCCAAGTATAAGCAACATGCTGCAAGTGGTGCGAATATGATCGAAAACTACCCTTGCTGCCAACAAATCTTGCCTTATATTCGTTACCATCATGAAAAATGGGATGGCTCTGGTTACCCTAAACATTTGCGTGGTGCTAACATCCCATTAGGAGCTAGAATCATTGCTGTTGCAGATTATTATGATACAACAGTTAATCCTTCTACAGAATTTTGGGCAAAGACAAAAGCTAAAGCAAAAGAAGAACTCTTTAGTGCATCCGGCTCTCTCTTTGATCCAGATGTAGTAAAAGCATTTATCGATGTGCTAGGCTAATATAATGATTAAGCGTTCACCATTCGGTGAACGCTTTTATATATAATTAAAAACTACCGCTAGCTAGTGTTAAAGCATCGAGTCTACTAGGATTATAGGACCTAAGAACCTTAGCTACGGCTTCGATTGTTGCCCCTGTAGTATAAATATCATCTACAATTAAAATACGCTTTGTGGAGAAATCAATATCTTTATACTCTGCTTTGATCACAAAAGCATTCTCTATATTTTGATGTCGTTCTTTATGGGTTAAGGACCACATATCATTAGAAGTATCAAACTTATATATACAATCTAGCCATACAAAATATGGCTTATCTATTTTCTCTAACGAGTATGCCCATTTTTTAAAGAACAAATCGACCTGATTATAGCCCCTCTTTTTCTTCTTCATCTCACTAGACGGTACAGGAACTATATAATCATAGATAGTCTTACAATTCCCCTGTACAATATTAGACTCATCATAATTCATGTAAAAGTTGTACGATGCTAAAAAAGGAGCAGCCCCCTTGGACTGCTCCTTTTTTTCATTAAATTTTACATCGTAAATCATAGACTTTAGACCACCACAATAGTCTGCTAGCACACACACATCATCTACATAATGTAAAAATTTATGTGGCACATGACGAATATGTAATAGATCGTTAAAACAAGTTTCACACCAATCCCCTTGTGTTGCTACAGAGGCACCACAGTGAGGACATACAGGTGGAAATAGGAAATCCCAAAGACTCATTACGAATCACATCTCCCTTGTAGTCTTTCTTTAAACAATGTATATCGTTCATCTGCATTTACAGTACGTACAGCACGTTCTATAGCGCTTGTAGTACCCACAATGATAACCTTCCGTTTTGCTCTTGTAACAGCTGTATACAACAAATTACGCTGCAACATACCACCATAACGTGGTACAAATGGAATGATAACTACACCATACTCACTACCTTGGCTCTTATGAACCGTAATAGCATAAGCAGGCATAATCATATGAGCTTCATCAATAGGTAGACGAACCTCTTTATGGATAAATCGGATACAAATATCGCTTCGTGTAATGGCGTAAATTACTCCAATTTCACCATTAAAGACCTCTAACTCATAGTCATTGAGAATTTGGATAACCTTATCGCCAACGCGATAAGTAATGCCATTTACACGGGCTTCCCCTTTTAAGCTATCCGGTGGATTAACAGCTTGTTGTACATATTGAGAAATTAATGTACTACCGGCTTCACCACGGCGCATAGGAGAAATAATTTGAATGTCTAGCTCATCCTCTACATGCGCTTGTTCTCGTTTATATACATCGATGATAGCTTTCATCATCATGTCATAAGACTTAACAGGTATAAACGAAAACTCTTCACTTACACTGTCCAGATTTGGCATTTCACCACGGTTAATAGCATAGGCGCTTTCAACGATAGTATTACCAGAGCTTTGACGATAAATCTGGTTGAGTCGTGTATAAGGAACACAATCACTATCGAGTAAGTCTTTTAATACAAAACCAGCCCCAATAGGTGGTAGTTGATCAACGTCACCAACGATAATGACATGGGCTTCCTTTGGAATGGCCGCCATTAAGGAATAGAACAAGCGTACATTAAGCATAGATGCTTCATCAATGATGATAACATCTATATCTAATGGATCCTCTTCATTCTTAGTAAAGTCGTAAGAGTCACTACCTTGAACAGGTACTAATAATCTATGAATCGTAGTTGCTTCAAACTCCGTCGCCTCTGTAAGTCGTTTTGCAGCACGTCCCGTAGGAGCACAAAGAATAATACGCCCTAGTCCACCAAGTTGGAAGCCTTTTACTAAGGCCTTAATAATCGTCGTTTTACCAGTACCAGGGCCACCAGTTATAAGGGAAAACTTTTCAAAGAAGGATAGCTGTATAGCTTCTTTTTGAGCATCCCCAAATGTAATATGATTATCAGCTTCAAACTTTTCTATAAAGCTAGGAATATCAAGAGATATCGGATCAGCCTCTAATAAGAAATCTTTTGTATAATGAACGCTCTCTACTTCAGACACATACATTTCTGGAGGGTAAATATATAAAATATCTTCATAATACGTACTATATAAAGCACCTTGCTCCAAGAGACTTTCAATAAAATTAGCAATATCATCTACATCAGTTTGTAATAAATCGTCTAAACGACCGATAAGTTGATCTACAGGCAAACATGTATGCCCTTGATTATCCAAACTGCGCAGAATCCATTCCAAACCCGCTTCTAAACGACGCGTATCACTACCTGTAATCCCCAAGTGTTCTGCAAGCGTATCAGCGGTGCCAAAAAGCATATCTGGAGCCACACGTAACAAGGTATACGGATTATCCTCGATAACAGCAACAGACTGAACACCATAATAGGTGTATACGATACGACTCCATTTAGAAGAAATATGATGGCTTTCAAAAAAGTGATTTAAATCAGATAAAATACCTTCACCAAGTAAGGTATTAAATAATTCGTCCTTAACACTTTTACGAAGTCCAGGAACATCCTTAATTTCTTCGGGACGTTCCTCCCGTAAAACTTCTAAAATACGGATACCAAAATACTCAAGAACCTTTTCTACGGACTTTTCACCAAAACCTTTAATACCTAAATTCAACAAGTAGGTCTTAGCAGCCCCCATGTTATCAGGTTTAAGTTTTTCTACACTAGTAGCATCAAATTGACGACCGTATTTTTCATGCTCTACATAACGGCCTCGAACTTCGATATCTTCCCCTTCTTTAGGAGACTCAAATTTACCAGTACAAGTAATGTATTCCTCATTATAATCCTTAAGGACAAACACGCAATACGTACGTTGTGTATTCTCATATATAGTTCGGTATACAAATCCTCGTATGGCGTCCATTATTTCTCCGTATTAGGCAAAGCTTCAATAATTTCTTGTACCGCATCGGTAATGCTACCTTCATTACCAATTTTGATATGTGCCACTTCTTCGTATAAAGGGTATCGTTCTTCATATACATTGAAGATATATTCAATACTTTCTTTTACAAGTGGACGAATTTCAAGATCCAAATCATCTAAGATATGATTCACATCGCGATTAACAAATACAACAAGACCATTATTGCGCATTAGCTTAACTGTTTTATCATAAGTAACAGTACCACCACCAGTAGCAATAACAGATGGTTTATTATGAATTAATTCCTTAATCGTATTATATTCATATTCACTAAAAGCATCTTTACCATCATAAATAAAGATTTTTTGAACAGATTTACCAACTTTATCTTGAATCGTTTGATCTAGATCGTAAAAGTCTCGGCCTAATTCTTTAGCTAGCATTTTGCCAACTGTTGTCTTACCGGCACCTGGCATGCCGATGAGGAAAATATGCTTATGCATATGCTCTTTTAAAAACTCATTGCTCATAGACACAACAGTTTTTATATAATTTTCAATATAAGGTGCCAATGTTTTATCTTTGCAATTTTCAGTATGCAACGCAATAATACTTTCATCACGTTCTTCATCAATGAGTGGTAAATGATGTTCATCCTTATATTTACCAATCTCTTTAATCAATGTAAGACGTTTTTCAAACTCTGTAACAAGTACGGAGTCAATACTATCTATTTGTTTGCGAGCTTCTTTAATATCCATGAGAACCCCCTTATTATGCTTTAGCTAAAACAGCTAGAGCCTGTTCTTCATCTACCTTCATTTGATCAATAAGATCTTGTAAGTTATTAAATTTAACTTCCCCTCTAAGATAGGAAATAAATTGTACAATTACTTCTTTTCCATATATATCTTGGTCAAAGTTAAACACATGTACTTCGCATCTATGGTACTGATTCTTAAATGTAGGATTATCCCCAATATTACCTACCCCATCATACCAAATACCATCGATACACACGCGATTAGCGTATACACCATCTGGAGGTGTAGCCATTTCATTAGGAAGCAACAAATTCAATGTTGGGAACCCTAATGTGCGTCCTCGTTGATCACCTTTAATTACAGTCCCTTTAAATTGGAATGGTCTTCCAAGCCAATGAGTAGCATCTTCCAAACGCCCTTCTCGAATGGCTTTTCTAATCTCCGTACTTGAAATAGGTGTACTAAGTCCATCACAAGGCAATAAGGGCTGCACTAAAACTTGTATATTTTTATCCGCTAATACTTGTTTCATATAATCCGGATTACCAAGACCTTTAGCACCAAATGTAAAGTTTTCTCCAATTACAATAGCAGCTACATTCATATCTGTACAAAGAGCGCCTAAAAAATCGTCAGCACTCATTTTTAGTAACTCTTCAGTCATAGGCAACCGTAAAATATAGTCTACATTCAAATCTTCAAGAACGGAATCCATAATCTCTTCTTGAATAACCCGTTTAGGAACTCGATCTGGATGTAGTATAGTTAGTGGATGATGTTCAAAGGTAATGATTATACTAACACCATTAACTGCCATTGCCTCATCAACGGCCTTGTGTATAACTCGTTGATGACCTCGATGAATACCATCAAAGGTACCTAGGGCATATACTTTTGTATCTTTGATTTGACGCAGTTCATCAAACGAATGTATTTGCTTCATACTTATCCTTCAATAAAAATATTTTTTTCCACCTTCAAAGAGTGGTTAGTTCGTTTCATAATCCCTATAAATCCATGAGGACCATAGGCTCTATAATAATGTTCTGGTTCAGTATAAGAAAATTCGCTACTAATAGGCAATTCCTTACCTTGCACCATCATCTTTAATTGTACACTATTTACCATTACTTTTGAAAGATGAGAAACGGCTGTATCCGTTGGTAACAATAGGCTTTCACCATGAAGCATCAACTCTTCAGCCATTTTAGCAGAATCAATATCAAATGGTCCTACTTGAGTACGTGCCAAGGATGTCATGGTTCCTGGTATACCTAATGAAACACAGATATCACGCAATAATGAACGAATATAAGTACCTCCAGAACAAGTTACACGAACTGTAAAATAAGGAAAACCATATGCTATCAGCTCAATATGTTTAATATGAATCTGACGTAATGGTAATTCTACAGGAATCCCTTTACGAGCATATTCATAAGCACGTATACCATTTATCTTAATAGCAGAATATTTTGATGGTCTCTGGTTTTGTACACCAATAAAGGTATTTAATGTATTAACTAATTCATCAAAAGTAGGTTTAAGCATAGCATCGGAAAGTTCTGAACTTTGAATGTATTCATTCAATAGAACGCCGTCTCGCAATACCATATCTTTATCAGGTAATACCTGTTGCCCAGAACTATCTTCAGTATCAGTAAAAGTACCAAATTTACATTCTGCCACATAGGTTTTATCAAACCCCTCTGTATACTCAATAAGACGCGTAGCCTTACCAAGAAAAACGGGCAACACACCATAGGCCATAGGATCTAAAGTACCACTATGACCAATGCGCTTTTCTTTTAAAATGCGACGACAAATAACAACAGCATCATGGCTTGTAATACCGGGAGGTTTTAAAAATGGTATAATGCCATCCATTATTTAATCACCTCAATGAGGGCCTGTTTCGCTTCTTGTAATGGTAGATTAATCGTACAACCAGAAGCTCGAATATGACCGCCACCGCCAAAATTGCTAGCGATAGCATTCACGTCGGTACCTTTAGATCGTAAACTTACCCGTGTTCTGTCATCAGCTTCAGCTTTCAATAAAATAGCTATATCAACAGTATCTACATTTCTAATAATATCTACAAAGCTATCTGTATCATCTCCAAGAATGGTCATAGCCTCACGATTCAACTCGATGGTAGCTACTGTATTATCTTTGTAGAACTCAATAGTCTGCATAACTTGTTTTGTTAATTCTAGACGACTAGCAGACACAGCCTCAATCGTTTCAGAAATAACATTAGGTCTAGCACCGGCTGCTACACATTTAGCAGCCATTTCTAATGTATTAGCAGTTGTATTGCTAAATTTAAAGAAACCACAGTCAGTAGCAATAGCCATATATAAAGCAGTGCCCATAGACTCAGTGATAGGCCAATTCCATTTTGTACATAAATCGGTAACGATTTCACCAGTAGCAGCAAAGTCAGACTTCAAATATAGATGATCAGCAAATTCTGTATTAGAAATATGGTGGTCTATATTAAAAATAGGTGCACTCCATAGTGCACCTACTTTGCCAATTCGCTCATACGTGCTAGCATCCAATACCATTAGCATATCAATATCAACAGGGTTTGTTTCAAAATACGCTACATCATG
>CABTYY010000002.1:0-54152 GCA_902489125.1 uncultured Veillonella sp. | reverse complement strand
GAGCCCAACTTCAAGGCATAATTCCAACTTGGGGGGATGCCATTTCTTGGGGTGATTTGCATAACTATGACAAATTATCTTTCAATGATTGGGATTAAAGTACCAACACGTTTTGTCCTATAACCCTTTTATCGTCTAGTTGCCAACCCATTTTCAGATGAGATATTAATAGGTCGAGGTATTACCTCTAGAATTAATATATTCCCTCGTGCTATATTACATATGAGTAGTATTTTTACGTTCATATGTATAAGGAGATACTCTATGTTTAACTTTTATAGTGAGTTATTATTACGTTTACAGAAACAATTTGTATCCGAACATGAATCTGATTTCAAATCTATTGAGGATTTGTTAGAAGCATTTATGACTCAATATAATCGTGGTGATTTTAATAATACGATAGAAATGAAATTACGTGATTTATATGAGGCTGCAGAAGAGGCTGATACGAATGAGAAATCAAGGAAGTTATACAATGAAATCCTTGCATTATGTCCTGATGAAGTAGATGCTAAACGAGAACTCATAGCCCTTGAGTTACATCCAAGCTTTCAAATTTATCAGTTGAAACAGCTAGTAGAATCGTTGAAAAAACCAAAGAAAATAGATTGGAATATAATAGAGACGCGTCCTTATATGCGTTGCCTCATCGACATGGGGATGATATATTTAGAATATAATATGTATAATGATGCGATTGCCTGCTTTACGCCAGTTTTTCACGGAGACAAGCAAGATCATTCGGGATTTCTTGTGTATATGATGGTTGCTTGTTGTGGAGCTGCCAACTGGGATCGCGGCCGCAAGGTATATCAGCGATATCTTGCATGTTGCGATGATATACAAAATGCATTTAATCAGGCTCCGGATATCATGTTGCCTATGCATATGCTGTATATTCTATTGGCTTTGCAGTGTGGTGAAAGCAAGATAGCCCATGATGTATTAGCAGATCTTGTTGATGAATATGAAGATATTGATTGGTTATTACAAGATGCAACGCGCTGGAACGATTTTGTAGAAGATCATTTAGAGGCTATTATGTATATGGTAGACCAAGTGAGCAATATAGATTCTGACCCACGAGAATTAATAAGCTTATATACTGCTATCTCATTTTTACCAACTCAATTAGTGGATTTTGAAAGTCCATTATGGCAGACTCTATATGATGCGTATGAACGTGTTACCGGTCGAACTGTTATAAATCGGTACTCTAATGATAGTTATATGGGAAAACGCGAGTCCGCTCATATGAGCCCCGTAGAGGTTGCTAAAGGTGGGGCTTTGCGTGGAAATCCGGTATATGACAATATACGGTTCGGTGCACAAATTACACTTTCACAAGCCGGCCTATACACAGTAGATGATTTTAAAACAATTACTAAACAAGAAGTATTGATGCTACCAGGCATTGGTAAAAAAACAGTGGAACAACTAGAGCATAATGGTGTTATATTTAAAGCCTAAGATGTGACTTAAATTTAATAGCGATCCTAGGATAACGAAGGGCTATTTATCTTTTTCATAATTAATATAATCCCTTTGATGAGTATCTTGGTACTGATCAAGGGGATTTTAAAATACTACAGGGTTGTACTAATTTTTGTCCTATAACCCCATTATTACGCTAATGTTAGAGCGTTGGGCTAGTTGCTAAATAAAAGAGCTAGAAAAGCGTCTAACCACTTGCAAATGTAGTAGGCGAATATATTTACCATGACGGCTAGCCAAAATAAATAAAATAGCTGCCACAAATACGAAATAGACATCGTAATTTATGACAGCTATTTGGCAGTACATGGTCGATCTTATAGTGTAATTATTTAGTTATATTCTATTTTTTAAAAGCCTCACCGATGGAATAAATTCCGTCAAATAAGAAACCGAAAGCGATAAAGTAGATAAATACCTCACCGGAAGCAATCGGCTTAAATATGAGTAATAGGCCTAATAGTAAAAGAATTAGTGCAAGCCATTTTGCATTACGTCCCATGAGTGATACCATGCTGTCGGACTTTCTTGATTTAATGAAAATAAAGATGGCTTCAATTACCATCCAGATGCCGATTGTGCTTGGGAGTACTAATGGTAGGAATGCAAATCCGCCGGATATTAAATAGATACCGAATAGAGCATTGATAATGCCGCTGATAAGATACCAGCCGCTACGTAATTCAGACGATAACGTAAAATAATTTATAATAGAGCTGACCGCACTGACGAAAAAGATAATAGAAAAAAGCCAGGCAAAAGCTATGAGATTAATAACGGGATTTAAGAGTAAGAATATCCCCAGGATAATGCTTACAATACCCGATAAAATAAAGAAGAATTTACTTGAACCACTCATAATAATTCCTCCAATCATTGGTACTGCCTATTTACACTATACGTGAGATCATGGGGGATGACGTGAGATCATGGGGGATGTCAAATTGTAACGATAAAACTGTGTTTTCACAAAACTCACATGTCCATCCTGTTGACACAGTTCTATAGAATACCGTATAATACCTTTATATCTTAAATACGAGCTATGAATGGGTATAAAGGTTTACAGGTCCTGCTTTCAGAGAGTTGCCGGTTGGTGCGAGGCAATAGAGGTTGTACGCTGACACTCTCCCGTGAGCTTTGGTGGCGAATGCAGCAGTAGTCATCGACGGTGGTTCCGTTATACCCGCAACGAGTCCCAATTAGGGTGGTACCGTGTTATGAATATAACGCCCCTTTGAGCAACGACAGTTGTTCTGAGGGGCTTTTTTTATTGTAAAAGTCTAGTAAAATTACTGATTTGATGTATCTACGTTGGCTTCAGCCAAAATAGCATTGAAATCGGCGATTTTACTAAACTTTCACAATAGATAGATATAATACAGCGTTATGTTTTATTAGTATAGAAAAGGTGAAGATTATGGATCAAAATCGCGTATATTTCTTCGATACAACCCTTCGTGATGGGGAACAAACACCAGGTGTGTCTTTACAAACTCCTGAAAAAATTGAAATTGCGAAAGGCCTAGTACGCCTCGGCATCGACGTAATCGAAGCTGGTTTCCCAGCAGCATCCCCTGGGGATTTTGAAGCAGTACAAACGATTGCACGCGAAGTGAAAGGCGCAACAATTTGTGCGTTGGCACGTGCTAATGAAAAGGACGTACAAAAAGCGATTGATGCATTGAAAGATGCGGAACGTAGCCGTTTGCATGTATTCATTGCTATTTCCGAACTTCATATGGAATATAAATTAAAAATGACTCGCCAAGAGGTATTGGATAAGGTTAAGTCCGTATTGGCGTATGCAAAAGGTAAAGTTGATGAAATCGAGTTTTCCGGTGAAGATGCAGCACGTGCTGATTTAGATTTCGCATGCCAAGTATTTGGTGTTGCCATCGCTGGTGGTGCAACGATTATTAATGTACCAGATACAGTAGGTTACATGAACCCTAATGAGTTTGGTGATAAAATCCGTTACATCAAAGAACATACACCAGGCATTGAAAATGCCATCATCTCCGTTCACTGTCATGATGACTTAGGTCTTGCTAATGCAAATACGTTAGCTGCTATTAAAGCAGGTGCACGTCAAGTAGAAGGTACAATCAATGGCCTAGGCGAACGCGCTGGTAACGTAGCGATTGAAGAAGTTGTAATGGCTCTAAAAACACGCCATGATTACTTCGGCGATCTTCAAGTAAACATTGATACAAAACAATTTACGAAAGTTTCTAAACTAGTAAGTCGTCTAACAGGTGTCGTAGTTCCTCCAAATAAACCAATCGTTGGCTCTAACGCTTTTGCTCATGAGTCTGGTATTCACCAACATGGTATGATGAGCAACCCTGAAACGTATGAAATCATGACTCCTGAGTCCGTAGGGGCTGAAAAAACAGACCTCGTATTGGGTAAACACTCTGGCCGTCATGCTTTTGCCGATCATTTGGCAAAACTTGGTTTCCAATCTTTCACAGAAGAGAAAATCAACGACCTCTTCGCTAAATTCAAAGAATTGGCAGACCGTAAAAAACAAGTATACGATGATGACATTATCGCTCTTGTAGTAGATAACTTACATCACAAAAAAGCATTCGAGCTCGTGGCTCAATACTACAAATTAGGTGAAAAAGGCTACGCATATGCTGACGTTCGCCTCATGACCCCAGAAGGGGAGAAAGCAGATGCTGCCGTAGGTGACGGTCCAGTAGACGCATCCCTTAAAGCAGTTGAACGTGTGGTTGGCTTGCCAATTAGCTTAAAAGACTACCAAATCCGTGCTATCACAGCAGGTAAAGATGCCCTTGGGGAAGCAACCCTTAAGGTAGAATATAACGGTCGTTTGTACCATGGTCGTGGTATCAGCACCGATATCGTTAAATCAAGTGTAAATGCATATATTAATGCAGTAAACTCAGTATTCCTAGCTATGGAGCTAGAACAAGAGGAGGAAAAATAATATGGGTATGACCATTACTGAAAAGAATATGGCTCGCCACGCGGGTCTTGATGTTGTAAAACCAGGCCAAATCATTGAATGTCATTTGGACGCGGTATTGATGAACGACATCACATTCCCACCAGCGCGTAAAGAGTTCTTAAAAATCGGCAAACCTGTATTTGACCGTCATAAAATCTACTTGGTGCCTGACCATTTCACACCAAATAAAGATATTCAATCCGCTACACAAGCGAAAGTAATGCGCGATTTCGTACGCGAACATGGCATTACAAACTACTTTGAAGTCGGTAGAATGGGTATCGAGCACGTTATTTTACCAGAAAAAGGTCTTATCGGTCCTGGGGAAATGATGATCGGTGCTGACTCCCACACTTGTACATATGGTGCGGTCAATGCATTCTCCACAGGCGTAGGCTCCACTGATGCGGGCGTTGCTATGGCTGAAGGTAAAACTTGGTTCAAAGTACCTGAAACTATTAAGGTTGAACTTATCGGCAAACCTAACAAATGGGTAACTGGTAAAGACGTAATTCTTGATTTGATCGGTAAAATCGGCGTAGATGGCGCTCGTTACATGGCTCTTGAATTTGCTGGTGAAGGCGTACAACACATGACTATGGCTGATCGTCTTACAATCTGTAACATGGCTATCGAAGCAGGCGGTAAATGTGGCGTATTCCCTTACGATGCAGTGACTGAAGCATACATCAAAGGCCGCGTAAATCGTCCTGTAGAACCTATTAATGCTGACCCTGATGCAGTATATGCCCAAACAATTACAATTGACTTGTCTAAATTGCAACCAGTGGTAGCATTCCCTCATTTGCCATCCAACACACATTACATCAATGAAATCGACAAAGATATTAAAATCGACCAAGTTATCATCGGCTCCTGTACAAATGGCCGTTACGAAGACTTGGTGGCATCTGCGGAAATTTTCAAAGGTCGCAAAGTAGCTCCATTCGTTCGTTGTATCGTAATTCCTGGTTCCCAAGATGTATACGATCAAGCTATGAAAGATGGTTTATTGGACATCTTCATTCAAGCTGACTGCGCAGTGTCCACGCCAACATGTGGTCCTTGCTTAGGTGGTTACATGGGGATCATGGCTGAAGGGGAACGCACAGTTTCCACAACAAACCGTAACTTCCGTGGTCGTATGGGTCACGTTGATTCTGAAGTATATTTAGCAAGCCCTTACGTGGCGGCAGCAAGTGCTGTATTAGGCCGCATTGCAGGCCCTGAGGAGGTTTAATATGGATTTTGAAAGCAAAAAAATCTGGCGCTACGGCGACGATGTAGATACAGACGTAATCATTCCGGCTCGTTACTTGGCGATTGCTGACTGGAACGAACTGGCTGAACATGCGATGGAAGATATTGATACTACTTTCGCTCCCAATGTGAAAGCTGGCGAAATCATGGTAGCTGGTAAAAACTTTGGCTGTGGTTCCTCCCGTGAACACGCACCAGGCGTTATCAAAGCAAAAGGCGTGCCTGTTATCATTGCACATTCCTTTGCACGTATCTTCTTCCGTAATGCTATCAACATTGGTTTACCAGTAGTTGAAATCGGCGAACAAGTCGATCGTATCGACGCTGGCGATGCAATCGGCGTAGACTTGTCTAAAGGTATCGTGTACAACTTGACTAAAAACGAACAATACCAAGGCACTGAATTGCCACAATTCATTCAAGATATTGCGGCAGCAGGCGGTCTTGTGAACTTTGCGAAAAACCGCAAGTAAGGGCGAGCCGAACACTCGTCTCAAGCCTCCACTGGCCGGGTCTGACTGCGGCCTGCGGCCTTCGCAGGGCCAAAGTCGTTTTCGACGAGCATTCGGCTCTCGGAAGTGTGAAGGCTCGGCACAGGCTATAGACCTGAATAGTGCAATAAAGGCTGATGAGTTTGTGGTTCATCTATGAGCATTTGTTATATGGAGAGGTAATATGAGCGAAAAGAATATCGTATTGATTCCTGGTGATGGTATCGGTACTGAGATTATTGCTGCAGCGAAGGCTGTGTGTGATGTGGCTTTTGAGAAAGCCGGTGTAAAGGTTAATTGGATTGATAAAAAAGCGGGCGGTGCGTCTATTGATGCATATGGCGTGCCTTTGACTGAGGATACTGTCGAGGCTTGTAAAGCCGCTGATGCTGTATTGCTTGGTGCTGTAGGCGGTCCTAAATGGGATAATGTAGATCCTTCTATCCGTCCTGAAAAAGCAATCCTTGGCCTTCGTAAGGAGCTTGGTTTGTTCTGTAACTTGCGTCCTGTAAAAATCTATCCTTCTTTGCAAGAGTATTCCCCACTTAAAAAGGAACTCGTGCAAGATGTAGATTTCGTTATCGTTCGTGAGTTGACTGGCGGTATTTACTTCGGTGAACGCGAAGAGGCACAAGGTGAAGGTGCTAACGAGTTCGCTTGGGATAAAGAAACTTACAGCCGTTACGAAGTAGAGCGCATCATGGACATCGCTATGGAAACAGCTCGCAAACGTAACAAAAAGGTTGTATCCGTAGATAAAGCAAATGTATTGGCTTCCTCTCGTTTGTGGCGTAAAATCGCTCAAGAGAAAGCTGCTTCTAATCCAGACATCACAACAGACTACTTCTATGTGGATAATACAGCGATGCAACTCGTTGTAAATCCTGCACAATTCGACGTTATCGTGACAACAAACTTGTTCGGCGACATCTTGTCCGATGAAGGCGCTGTTATCTCTGGTTCCATCGGGCTTTTACCATCTGCATCCATGGGTACAGGCACAGCATTGTACGAACCAATCCACGGTTCCGCACCAGACATCATGGGCCAAAACTTGGCGAACCCATTGGGCACAATCTTGTCCGCAGCTATGATGTGCCGTCATTCCCTTGATTTACCTCAAGTGGCTGACGCTATTGAAAAAGCTGTTGAACAAGTGCTCGTTGATGGTTACCGAACAGGTGATATCTACCGCGAAGGTTTAAAACGCGTAGGTACCACAGAAATGGCGCAAGCTGTAATCGAACGTCTATAATCGTATATAACAAGATTTTGAAAGTTCATAAAGTGAACTAAATCATTTCAAAACCATATCATATGTTTTATAATATGAAAGTATTATATATTTAGACGTTATAAAAGAGAGGGCAAGTCCCTCTCTTTTTTGTAGGAGGGGGTTATGTTATCTTATTTTTTACTTGCCTTATCTATAGGGCTTGAGTTATTTGCAACGACAATGTTAAAAGCATCTGATGGCTTTACTAGACCGTTGCAGACCATTGCGTGCGCACTGGGATATGTAGGATCTTTTTATACGTTAACCCATGTGTTGAAATATATTCCGCTGAGCGTTACCTATGCTACATGGTCTGGTGTAGGACTTGTAGTGACGACTTTGATTTCTGTCTTTATCTTTCATGAAGGCATTAATATCTACACCGTGCTAGGTATTACTTTAATCGTGGTAGGCGTAGTGATCCTTAATTTATGGGGAAATGTAGGACACTAGATGTATTAACTAAGGAGGCCTTTATGAATTCTTCAATGTATCGAAATTTAACCATTACTGCTTTGTTGATGGCATTAGCCATCATGATTCCTATTATGATGCCTCTGAAAGTTGTCATTCCACCGGCTTCGTATACGTTGGCCAGTCATGTGCCTATATTCCTAGCCATGTTCTTGTCTCGTAAGATGGCCGCTTGTGTAGTTATAGGTTCTACACTTGGTTTCTTCGTAGCAGGTTTCCCGCTTGTTATCGTTATGCGTGCGGCCTCTCATATCATCTTTGCCTTGATGGGTGCTTACTATATTAAACATCATCCAGGCGTATTGACTGGGGCTTTATCCTTCGCTGCGTTCAACCTTGGTTGTGCCATTATTCACGCCATCGGTGAAGTGCTAGCATGCCTCTTGTTCTATACGACAACTACAATGCCAAACATCGATCTTATCTACGTCGTATTCGTTCTTGTAGGTGGCGGTACCATCGTTCATAGTATGGTTGATGGATATATTGCGTTATATATCTATAAAGCTATCCCTGGATTATCTAAGACTGAGAATAAATAATCGGGCGTTATCCTAGCTTATCTAAGCCCGGTAATACATAGTTAGCTCATATCCTAGACTTTTTAAAACGGGTAATAAGTAATCAGCCCTTATTATTACATACATTCACAACCACTCATTGGGAATCGATGTGTACTAATGTACAGCATATGATTTCCTATGAGTGGTTTTTTATAATAATTCTCAAATCTGTACCTGCAGATACAGACTTAATTATGCGATATGATTATAATAAAACCATAGTTAATGACCGAGTTGTGATATATGCATAACAGTATAGATAGTTCTATACTGTTATGCATATATCACATAGGCCATACATATTGTTAATTGTGAAAGACTTTCACAAGAATTATGGAGGTTATTATGAGAAAGCATATAAAAAATAACGTATCTTGGGTTGGTAAAATTGACTGGGAATTACAAGAGTTTCACGGTTCAGATTACAGCATTAACAATGGGTCTAGCCAAAACGCATACTTGATTGAAGAGGAAAAGACAGTCCTCATCGATACTGTGTGGAAACCACATTCTTCTGAATTTATTGATAACTTGGAATCTGAAATTGATTTAAACAAGATTGATTTTATCGTATGTAACCATGGTGAAGTCGATCACAGCGGTTCCTTACCAGCATTGATGGAGAAAATTCCTAATACTCCGATTTACTGTACAGAAAACGCAGTTAAGTCCTTGGTTGGGCAATACCATCATCCAGAATGGAATTTTAAAACTGTGAAAACAGGCGATTCCGTAGATATCGGCAACGGTAAGTCCTTGGTATTCGTTGAAATGCGCATGCTTCACTGGCCTGATTCCATGGCGACGTATATGACTGGCGACAATATCTTGTTCTCCAACGATGCTTTCGGTCAACATTTTGCGGTAGAAGAATTGTGGGCCGACAAGGCTGATCAATGCCGTTTATGGGCAGAGGCGATGAAATATTACGCTAATATTTTGAATCCATTCTCTCCATTGGTAAAAGCAAAGGTTGAAGAAATTCAAAAGTTAAACTTGCCAATCGATATTATCGCTACAAGTCATGGTGCTATTTGGCGTGAAAACCCATTGCAAATCGTAGAGAAATACTATGAATGGTCCCAAGCATACCAAGAAAATCAAATTACAGTCGTATATGACACTATGTGGGATGGCACGAAGAAATTGGCCCATAAAATTGCCGATGAAATTGCGAGACAATCTCCTGATACACGAGTTAAGATCTTCAACATTAGTAAAACCAATAAAAATGATATTATGACGGAAGTATTCAAGTCTAAAGCCATTGCTGTTGGTTCCCCAACTGTAGGTAATAGTGTATTATCTGCCGTAGCTGGATGGCTTGACTTCTTACGTGAGTTGAAGTTTAAAAACAAAAAAGCTGCTGTATTCGGTACCTATGGTTGGTCGGGTGAATCTACAAAGGTACTTCGTGAAGAATTAACTAAATATGGATTCTCTGTTGTTGAACCAGAAATCAAATGTAACTGGAACCCAGATGCAGATGATTTTGGCAAAGCAGAAGAACTTGTAAAAGCCTTATTGGCTTAATGTATAAGAAGCTCCTAACGTTCATAGAACATAGGAGCTTTTTGGTTTTTATGATCCCTTTGGAATTATATGAGTATTATATATAGATTAAGTCTTATTATGTAAGCTTATACAAATATATGTAGTGATATGTATATACTAATCTTAAGTATTTACGTAGATGTGTTATGCTATTAAGTATAAAAATAAAAATAGTATAAAATTCAGAAAAAATAATTAAATATTCTATTTTATAAAAATTCAGAAAGTGTTCATGAAATTAATGTGAATAAGGAATAACTGAAAAGCTCAGATATTTATTTAACTTATTAAAGTAATAATTATTTATAAGCTATACAATATATATTCTGTAGAATCCTAAAAAAGGTGTGATTTTTTTTACTCATAACCAAAATCGATGAGCATATTAATACAACGAAGAATACCAGTAATCACGCTATTTTTTGACATTATGAAGAGTTATTAATGAACTTTATATGGGAAAAAGGCTTGTTTATATCGTAAAACTTTGATATGCTATGCGGGTAATCAACAATATAAATTTTTCTTAAAATGAATTGAATATATTTCTTAGCTCAAAATAAGAAGTATATTTAATTAGCCCGAGGAGAGAGGCGGAATTTAGAGAGACTGAAAAATTGTATTGTGTTTGGTTAAGAATTTTAATTTAGCGAGGGTGTAAGATGAGAGAAAACAAACATTCAAAAAAATTAGTATTTGCTGTATTAGCTGCAGCTGCTGCGGTAGGTGCTACTGTTGCTCCTGTAAGTGCTGCTAATCCTGTAACTGAAGCTAATGGTTTCATTACTGCTGCTGTAGGTGATCAAGCAAATCAAACTCCGGCTGCACACAATGCTGTAAACTATGGTTTTGTTGCAAATAATTCAGCTACAAGCATCGCCGTAGGTCAAGATAATAAAATTACAAGTGTTACTGGTTCTAGCAGTGCCTATGGTAACCAAAATACAGTTAATGGAGACCAAGCTAATGCATTTGGTGATGGCAATACTGTAGAAGGTGCTTACGCACAAGCATTTGGTGATAGCAATGTTATTAATGGTACAAATGCTATTGGTTATGGTTATAAAAATACTGTAGGTGAATCTACTTCCAATTTCCGTGATCGTGATTATGATAATGAACCAGATAGTGCAACATTACGTCCAGGAGACTGGAAAACTAATTCTGTAGCTATTGGTTCTGAAAATACTGCATTAGGTAGTTCCGCATTGGCTGTAGGTAATGGATCTCAAGCTAAAATGAGCGAATCTATTGCTATCGGTCATGCTGCTGATGCTGAACGTACTTGGTCTACTGCAATTGGTACACGCGCTAATGCATCAGAAGTTCGTTCCCAAGCTATTGGCTATGAAGCACAAGCTGCTGGATATAAGGCTAATGCTATTGGTTCTAGTGCACAAGCCACTGGTGCACATACTAATGCAATCGGTTCTTCCGCTATTGCTTCTGGTGACCATGCACAAGCTTATGGTGCTGGTGCACAAGCTCAAGGTGTACGTGCAAATGCTTTCGGTTCTGATGCGCATGCTACAGCTGACCATGCTATGGCAATCGGTGATCATTCTGTTGCTAGCGATGCGAACTCCGTTGCTATTGGCTTCCAATCCAAATCTGCTCCTGCAACATCCGTAAACAGTGCTTCCGTTGCGACAACTAGCATCACAAGTGGCGCTCCAATTGCAACTCATACATATGGTGGCTTCGCTGGTGTGGGTTCTGCAACTAAAGGTTCTGTTTCTGTAGGTCAAGCTGGTCAAGAACGTCAAATTAAAAATGTAGCAGCAGGCGAAATTTCTGCTACATCTACAGATGCTGTAAATGGCAGTCAATTGTTCTCTGTAGCTAATGAGTTACAAAATCAAATCGATAATTCTACAAATGGTGCAATCAACAATAATATTACTAACTTGAACAACCGTGTTGGTAATGTTGAAAAACGCGTTAATAAAGTAGGTGCAGGTTCTGCTGCATTGGCTGCATTGCATCCATTGGACTTCAACCCAGATGACAAATGGACAATCGCTGCTGGTTATGGTCACTACCACAATGCTAACTCCGCTGCATTAGGTGCTTTCTACCGTCCTAACGAAGATACAATGTTCTCCGTTGGTGGTACTGTAGGTACTGGCGAAACTCAATTGAACGCTGGCGTATCCATCCGTCTTGGTAAACGTTCCCCTGAGTCCCGCTCTCGTGTAGCTATGGGCCGTGAAATTGCTGAATTGAATGCACGTCTTCAAGATATGGAAAATAAATATAACAACTTGTTACAAATCTTGACTCCACATGCAATTGATCCTAGCAAAACTGCTGAATTCCCAGATGTTCCTCGTAACCATTGGGCTTACCAATATATTAGTCAATTGGCTGGTAATGGTATCCTTGTTGGCTACCCTGATGGCACATTCAAAGGCGACGTTAAGATGACTCGTTACGAATTCGCTACTATGTTGTACCGTGCACTTCAAAATGGTGCTCCTATCGATGACAACATGAAACGTGCTATGAACGAATTTGGTCCTGAATTACAAAATATTCGTCTTAACCACTTCCGTGTTGACCGTATTTCTGGTGCTGACAATGATCGTCATAAAACAGAACGTGTTCGCGTTAACAACGAACCTAAAACTCAACGCGACGTATACGGTTCCCGTATTAATCAATAGTATATTGATAACTTCCCCTCGAGCTTGTGAAAGCTCAAAAACAGGATGTATCCCAGCGATACATCCTATTTTTTTATGCTTATATAGAAATTGATATATTAATTCTGAAATATAAATAGCAATATTAATGTTACTGTTTATATTTATACAACTCGTGTATATTAGATAACTTTTATAATAGAAAAAAGACTAGTATTACAATATATCATTCTGCGTTTTCTTATTGAGTATAAAAACTTCATATAATATTTATGTAAAAATATTGCAAGTAAATACATATGAGTGTATAATAACGTTCATAAGCAATAAATATACATAGTTTATGAATAAAAATATAGATATGAGGGAAAGACCATGAAAGAATTTAGACAATTAACAGTAGCAGATACAGCGGAATACCATAAGGTATTAATTGATGGCTATGCAGCCATAAAAGACTATCCGATTACATTCGACGCCATTGATTTTACAGAGGAAGAATCTAAGGAGTGGATCGAAACCTATCCTGTATATGGATTGTATATTGATGGACATCTTGTTAGCTCCATTACGTTCTGTATGCCATGGGTGAAATATTCTACACCAGACAAATTTCCACACATTGCTCACTTTGTAACAGCGCCTGAGTTTAAAGGTAAAGGATATGCTCGGGAAACTCTTGGCTATGCTGAAGAATTATTGATCAACCAATTTAAAACGCCTGCTGTTACATTGGGGACTGCAAAAGAACATCCATGGTTGCCTAAAATGTATGAATCATTTGGCTTTAAGGCCTATGATAAAGTTCATTTTAGAGGGAAACAACACACTACCATACTTTTCAAAAAAGATTTATTATAGAAACTATTTTAGTAACCATTTTGGAAAGTGTTTTAGTAATGGTTTTAGCAAATACTAAAGAACCTATTTTTAAATTACCATAGACACTATTTAGGGCCTATCTATAAATTGCTATATTACTATCTTGCAACTAACTACAAACTACAATAGCAATTGTGTAACAATACTTAAACCTTATACATGATTTCATTTGACAGAGCATGTCTTCATAGTAAGCCATAAAAGCTGTGTTAAATGAAGTTAATGTATAAGGTTTATTTGTTTATGCAAAAAATACATGTTTGGGTATATAATGTAAACATATGTAGTATGTCTATGGACTATAGGGTAGGATCATAGATGTTTTTTTGAAAGGATGTGAGACTATGTTAGTCTTATCTGGTATTTTAGTGATGGTCATCGGTCTGATGCTGCGCTTTAATGCCTTGTTAGTTGTCGTAGCCGCAGGTTTTGTAACGGGCCTTGCAGGTGGTCTCAGTATCAACGATATCGTTGGCGCCATTGGGGAGGCCTTTGTTAAAAATCGTTATATGTCATTATTTATTTTGATTTTACCTGTTATTGGTCTTATGGAACGTCACGGCTTGCGTGAACGGGCAGAAATTTTGATTGGTAAAATCAACGCTGCTACTGCTGGTCGTATCTTTATGATTTACTTATTTGTACGCCAAGTAACAGTAGCCTTTGGTATTAATATGTCCGGTATGGTTGCTATGGTTCGTCCATTGATCGCTCCTATGAGTGAAGCTGCTGTAGCTCAAGGCCGTCCAGTATCTCAACGCACTCTAGATAAGGTGCGCGGTATAGCTGCTTCTGCTGATAATACAGGTAACTTCTTCGGTCAAAACTTATTCCTTGCTGCTGGTGGTTTATTACTCATCAAAGGCGTTATGGAACAATTAGGCTATTCTGTTGAATTAACAGATATGGTATTGTACGGATTGCCAACTGCTGTTTGTGCATATATCGTTAACTTCATTCGCTTTATTATCTTCGATAAAACAATTCAAGCCTATGTAGCTCGTGACGAAGCGGATATGAAAGCTGGTAAATTAGTACCTAATGAATTCAATATCCTTGTTACACCAGAAGAATTAGCGAAAGGGGGCAAATAATATGTTAGAACTACTCTATAAAATGCAGCCCTTAGATTATGTATATCTTCTTGTAGGGATTATTCTATTTATCTTTGCTATTCAATCATTTTTAGATAAAGAACATAAATATCGTATTGGTACAGGCTTATTCTGGTTATTGTACAGCGTATCCTTTATCTTTGGTTCTTATCTCTCCAAGGAAATTAATGGTTGGCTCGTAATTGCCATGGCAGTTATCGTTTTGGTGAAACAACTTGGCAAAGGCAATTACTTTGAATCTGCTATTGAATTTAAAAAAGGCGAAGCAGTTCGTATTGGTAATGTTATCTTCGTTCCAGCCTTGCTTGTTGGTATTATTACCTTCGTAATTGGCTTCTTTACTAAACTAGGTGCGCTTGTAGGTCTTGGCATAGCTGCAATTATTGCAATGTGTGCTGCTCTATACATCACTAAGGGTTCACTTAACCAAGGTTTCCATGAAGGCCGTCGTCTTATCGATGCAATCGGTTGGACTGCTATTTTATCCCAATTATTAGCGGCTCTAGGCTATCTATTTAATTTGGCTGGCGTTGGTAAAATTATCTCCAGTGCCGTCGCAAGTGTAGTACCAGCTGACAATGTATTCCTCGTTGTTGTAGCATACTGTATCGGTATGGTTATCTTCACAATGATCATGGGTAACGCCTTCGCTGCGTTCGCAATGATTACAAGTGCTATTGGTATTCCAATGCTCGTCGTAGCTCATGGTGCTAACCCAGCTGCTGTCGGTGCTATTGCAATGCTTGCTGGCTATTGCGGTACGTTGATGACACCTATGGCGGCCAACTTTAACATCGTACCGGTAGCGCTCCTTGAAATGCGCGATCAATACGGCGTTATTAAAGCACAACTTCCAATTGCATTAATTATGCTCGTATTGAATATCCTATTGATGTATTACTTTATTTAACCTTTATCTTTGAAAGAACGATATTCTTATGATATTGGATGCTATATACAATCTGCTATGATATGGTTTTGGTGTATGATTGTCCTTATGACAACATGTGCTTATTGATATAAATCATAGAATATCGTTATGAGGTAGTGTGATGAAAACAATTTTGATTACCGGTTTTGATCCATTCGGCGGTGAACCTATTAATCCTGCTTGGGAAGCGGTAAAAACAATGGATGGTTATACCGATGGTGACTACAAGGTAGTGACTCAAATGGTTCCTACTGTACGTTACAAATCTGTTGATACTGTGAAAGCTGCGGCTGAAGAGTGCCAACCAGATTTCATTCTATGTGTAGGTCAAGCAGGCGGTCGCCCAGATATTACAGTAGAACGTGTTGCTATTAACTGTGATGATTTCCGCATCCCAGATAATGGGGGCAACCAACCGAAAGATGAACCTGTTGTAGCCGATGGCCCTAGTGCATACTTTGCGACATTACCAATTAAAAACATCGTTAATGCATTGCACCAAAATGGAATCCCTGCAAAGGTTTCTAATACAGCGGGTACCTTCGTATGCAATCACTTGATGTATGGTGTATGTCATTATGCGGCGCAAAAGGGCAACATCAAAGCGGGCTTCATGCATATTCCGTATTTGCCATCCCAAGTAGTGGATAAACCAAATCAACCAAGCATGGCTGGTGAAACTGTACGTGCCACATTGGAAACTATTGTTCACGTATTAGCTCATGGTGAAAGCTACAAGGCACAAGATATTAACTATACAACACCGCACGAATAAATGTAATATCTATATGAGAGAAGGTCTTTTTAATGAATAAAAAGTTGGTAGCAAGTTTAGTTTCCTGTATGGTATTGGGTTCTGTAAGTGTGTATGCAGCTAATCCATTTTCCGATGTAGATGCTTCTAGTTGGGCGTACCAATCTGTTGAGCAATTAGCAAATGCAGGTATTATTAATGGGTACCCAGATGGAACTTTCAAAGGGAACAATCCTATTACGCGATACGAAATGGCTCAAATGGTAGCTAAGGCTATGGCTAACCAAGATAGAGCTAATGCGGAACAACAAGCGATGATCAATCGCTTGGCCGACGAATTTGGAAATGAACTCAACACATTAGGTGTGCGAGTAGCCAAATTAGAAAATCAAGTAGGGAATGTAAAGGTGACTGGTAACTACCGTTTGCGTTACCGCGGTAGCGAGTTGAAAAATGATACCTATGCGTATGGTAAACATTCCTCCTTTGATTATCGTGCTCGTGTGATCTTCAATGCTAAGGTTAACGATAAAACTGATGCGGTTGTACGTATTCAAGGTTCTAGTGAATTCGGCAATAGCAATGCTACACAAGGTAAAATTAATCTTGCCTATGTAGATCATCATTTTGGTAAAGACACTACATTGCGCGTAGGTCGTCAACTCTATACACCAGGTCTAGGCCTCATGTATGATGATCTCGTTGATGGTGCTCGCCTTATGTACAAACATGGCAAGCTCGATGTATCTGCTAGTTATGGTTACTGGTTGGGCGGTGCTCCTACATACCAAACTAGAGAAAATACAGTTACTGCAGCTATGGTTGAAGTTAAGGGTAAACTTAATAAACATGTTACTCTTGGTGGTATGTATGGTCGTTTCCACGATGGTAAATTGTACCAAGGTCAAGATGTGGATGCGTTGACAGGTAAACAAGTTAAATCCTTCATTGATTCTCCATACAAAAATATTTGGGGCCTCAATACAAATATGAACTTTAACCGTTGGAATGTATTCGGCGAATGGCTTACAGCTCCAGGCGTTTCCGATTCTCATGCTTGGATGGCAAGCCTTGGCTATGGTAACTATGATATTAAGAAAGCTCATACCTATAGCATACGCGGCCAATATTACTACCAAGAAGGGAACTCTCCAATCTTCAGTAGTGCCTTTGCACCTGCTTATAGCTTCTACAATCAACACTATGTAGATAATAAGGGCGTAGCTCATGTACGCAATGGCTTTAAAGGTTTCGTAGCGAATGTAAACTATGTACCATTCCAAAACGTATCCATCGGTGCTTACTATGGCTTCGGCAATAAAGACATGGACGGTAATAAATTAGGTGATTACTGGCGTACAGATGTAAACTTCATGTTCTAATATATGTTGTTTTCATAACATCACTTTCTTTAAGAAAACACTATAAGAGTATATATTTTGGTTGATAAACGTTATATAGGATTAACTAAAATACATATAATAAAAACCCCGACATCAATTTGATGTCGGGGTTTTCTGTACCCAGTTTCTATTTACAATTATTTTGTAACAACTTTAAGATCTACAGGGATTTTAGCTTCTACAGCTTCGCCTTTGATAACTTTTTGAGCTGTATCGATAGCGATTTTACCCATTTGGTCTGGTTGTTGAGCAATTGTTGCAGCCAATGTGCCGTCTTTAACAGCTTTGTCTGCGTCAGCAGTACCGTCGAAGCCTACTATGAAGATTGTTTTGCCTGCGGATTTAGCTGCTTGGATAGCGCCCAATGCCATTTCGTCGTTATGAGCAAAGATAGCTTGTACATCAGGGTTAGCTTGCAAGATATTTGTTGCTACGTTCAAACCTTTTGTGCGGTCGAAGTCAGCACTTTGTTTTGCTACTACTGTTAAGTCTTTGTCAGCTACGTTATGGAAACCTTGGCCACGTTCACGAGTTGCGGAAGCACCAGGGATACCTTCGATTTCAGCTACTTTTGCAGCTTTGCCTACTTTATCAACGATCAGTTGAGCTGCCATTTCGCCGCCTTTTACATTATCGGAAGCGATGTGAGCAACTACTTTGCCTTTATCAGCAGAACGGTCAACAGTGATTACAGGAATGTTTTTAGCATTTGCTGCTTCTACAGAAGTAGAGATAGCTGCAGAGTCTACAGGGTTGATGATCAATACAGAAACGCCGCTTTCAAGCAAGTCGGAAATGTCGTTTGCTTGTTTTGCAGGATCATTTTGAGCATCAACGATTTTAACTTTAAGGCCAAGAGTTTTAGCTTGAGCCTCAACGCCTTCCTTCATAGTTACGAAGAATGGGTTGTTCAATGTGGAAACAGAGAAGCCGATAGTGCCGGATTTTTTGTCGCCGCCGTTATCAGTGCTTTTACCACAGCCTGCTACAAGACCGATAACCATAACGGCCATCGCCAACAGTAACAATAGTTTTTTCATAGGAACCTCCTAGGCTTTCTTACGGTCTGCAAGAACAGCCAGTAAAATAACAATACCTTTTACAACTTGTTGATAGAAACTGGAAACGTCGAGAATATTTAACCCATTGTTGAGGGTACCAATAATTAGGGCACCAATTAATGTGCCAACGATATGACCACGACCACCAGCAAGGCTTGTACCGCCAAGAACTACGGCTGCGATAGCGTCAAGTTCGTAGCCTGCACCTGCTGTAGGTTGTGCAGAGTTAAGACGAGAAGTGATGATTGCACCAGCGATACCACAGAGCATACCAGTCAAGGCATACACGAAGATTTTAACGCGGTCAATCTTGATACCAGCAATGTAACTAACCTTTTCGCTACCACCTACGGCGTATGTTTTACGGCCTAAGGATGTGCGGCTCAATACGAACCAGAGGGCGATGAAAGCTAGGAACATTGTGATGGCTGGAACTGGAAGGCCTGCAATATCTCCTTGGCCAAAGCCGTGGAATAGAGGATCTTGAGTAAGACCGGAGATTGGGTTACCGTCTGTGAATACTAGCGTCGCACCACGGTAGATTGTCATGGTCGCCAAGGTAGCGATAAATGGAGCTACGCGACCATAGGTAATAACGAGACCGTTAATACCGCCCAATACAAGGCCTGCACCGGCGGCTAATACGATAGCCAATACAGGGTCAGTACCAGTTACAATAAGGTTGGCCATCACTGCACTAGAGAGGGCGAGGATGGAACCAACGGATAAGTCGATACCGCCTGTTAAGATGACGAAGGTCATACCGAAGGCGATAATCGCATTAATGGATACTTGGCGTAATAAGTTACGCAAGTTAGAGAATTCAAGGAAACTGTCGTTCATGACAGAGATAATTACAAATAATAGGATGAGGCCGATGAGGGGGCCTAATTTTTTTATATACTGTAGAGCTTTGCTGTCCATTATTGTCCTCCTGTGGCTAATGTCATAATCGATTCTGGTGTTGCATCGCAGCGGTCCAAGATACCTGCTACGCGACCTTCATGAATGACCATAACGCGGTCGCTCATGCCTAGCACTTCTGGTAACTCAGAGGACACCATGATAATGGACACACCATCGTTCGTTAATTCGTTCATTAAATCATAAATATCACGTTTCGCGCCGATGTCGATACCTCGCGTTGGCTCGTCCATGATGATAATGGATGGCTTTTTACCAACCCATTTCGCGATAACCACCTTTTGTTGGTTACCACCGGATAGGGACGATGCCGGTTCGTGAATAGATTGTGTTTTAACGCCTAGCTTTTTAGACAATTCGTCAGCAAAGGAATTGAGCTTGCCCTTATCCAATACATGAGATGGACAAATTTCGTCAAGGTTCGGCAATGTAATATTGGAACCGATGGAGAAATCGAGGATTAAGCCTTCGCTCTTTCTATTTTCTGTGATGAAAGCAATGCCAGCTTTGATGGCATCTTCTGGTTTTTTACAGTTCAGAACGGAGCCGTTAACTGTTACGGTACCGCCATTGTGTTTATCTACACCAAAGATGGCGCGCATGATTTCTGTACGGCCAGCGCCCATAAGGCCTGCTACGCCGAGGATTTCGCCTTTGCGCAAGGAGAAGGAAATTTCGTTGTCGAAACCTTCTGGTTTGAGGTTATCGACGCTCATCACGACTTCGCCTGGTGTAGTTGTACGAGCAGGATAGAACTCGTCGATAGAACGACCTACCATGTGGCGTACTACTTCATCTACAGAACTCTCAGCAGTTGGCTTCGTAATGATAGTGTGACCATCACGCATAACCGTGATGGTATCGCATTCGCTAAATACCTCTTCCATACGGTGAGAGATATATACGATAGCCACGCCGCGGGCTTTCATTTTGCGCATCATTTTGAATAATGTCGCCGTTTCACGCTCTGTGAGGGCTGCTGTCGGTTCGTCCATGATGACAACCTTGGCATCTAACATCAAGATACGAAGGATTTCTGTCATCTGTTGGTGACCGACGGAGCAAAGGCCTGCTTCCATTGTGAGCGGCAATTCGATGCCTAGTTCGCGGCATGTATTTTGTGCTTCTTCGAGCATCGCCTTTTTATCGAGCATACCGAATTTATTGCGCTTCGGTCTCATTAAATATAGATTTTCTAACAAGGTTAGATTTGGCCAAATGTTGAGCTCTTGGTGGATGAAAGCTACACCGTTTAGTTCGGCCTCTCTCGGGTTCGGGAAGGTCCGCTCTACACCGTCGATGGTGATTTTACCAGCATCTGCCTTGTGAATGCCCGTAAGGATATTCATGAGGGTGGATTTGCCGGCGCCGTTTTCACCCATCAAGGCGTGAACCTCGCCCTCCTTGAGGGTAATACTTACATCGCGTAGTACTTGGTTCGTACCAAATGCCTTTGCAATGCCAGACATAACAATTTCCATAACTACTCCTATATGATTGGTGAAAGTATCTCTGATGTATGTAATAGATTTGATAGTTAATTTTTGCAAGCCGAACTGCCTAATTTACAGGTTCGGATGCTTATAAAACTAATTGGTTAATCTATTGCTCTACGGGCGATCGCTGAAAATACAATCGGCGCGCAAGATAATGTTGGCATACGGAGATGCTTCACCAGTTCTAATAATGCATTTGCATTGTTTTGTGGCTTCTTTGAAAGCTTCATGGCTCGTTTCAATCCATTCGTATTGATTGGATGGGAAGGTGGCCTCCAAGAAGTCATAGGCCTTAGGATTATTTTCCTTAATTTCCTTTGCCACATGAACCGCTTCGGATTTCATATGCTTAGCGATGATGGATACCACTTGTTCAAAGCTTGGTACACCAAAATCTAAGGCTAAGTCAATCTTTTGAACCCCTTCAGGTACTGGCAAACCGCAGTCAGCAATACAAATCGTATCTGTATGACCAAGATCTGCAAGAACCTTAGCAATATGGCTGTTTAAAATGCCGTGTCGTTGCATGGATAACTCCTTTTTCTATTCTAATGAATGAGGTTTTAAAGGTCTATTCAATATGCTAACTCTTTGCCAAGAATACAGCGACCTCGTCCTTTGTTGGCATGCCGCCTTGGGCACCCAAACGTTGAATGGAGAGGGCCGCAGCTGCATTGCCGTAGTGCAATGCGTCGGCTAAGCTTTTACCATTAACGATAGCCGTTGCAAAGGCACCGTTGAAAGTATCGCCTGCTCCTGTTGTATCTACTGGTTCAACCTTGAAGCCAGATACGGTGTGGATTTCGCCATTATCTGCATAACCTACGCCCTTGCTACCAAGGGTAACGATGATTTTATTTTCGTTAGCTAACAATGTTTCCTCAGTAGATTGATTAGGGTAGAGTGCAGATAGCTCATGCTCATTTGGCGTAATATAGGTTGCCAATTCTAACCACTCTGGATTTAGATTCGCCGCTGGAGCTGGATTTAAGAGAACTTTTACATTAGCCTCGTGGCAACGCCGAACTATATATTCGATGGTTGGAATAGGAATTTCATTTTGCACCATTACAAGATCTGCTTGCTCGATAGCAGACCAAGCATTATCTACTACAGATTGATCCACCTTAGCATTAGCACCTGCAATAACTATAATACTGTTATCCCCTTCGGCCAATGTAATGTGGGCTGTGCCAGTTGTAGTATCTGGAACGGTAACGATGTAGTCTGTATTGATGTGATTTTCCTTTAGGTTATCCATAATCATTTGGCCGTATGCATCTTCGCCGATACAACCAACCATAGTAACCTCTGCGCCTAGGCGAGCAGCGGCTACCGCTTGGTTTGCACCTTTACCGCCGTGAGCGATGTGCAATTCGTTGCCCATGATTGTTTCGCCTGCCGCCGGACGTTTATCGGCGAGCACTACAATATCCATGTTGCAACTACCTATAACAACAATGCGATTCATAATAACTCCTTAATCAGCCTCAGCCCTAAGTGGGACTAAAAATGGATATCGTTTATTTATATACACAAAATTACGGCGATTTATACGGCAAAGTGTATATATAAATATAATCGATAACCGCATAGGCGTTTACTTTCACATATCTATTAGTATAACTTAATCATTTATTAGTATAGCGTAAATAAGTAACTTTATCTATATAAATAACTATAAAATATGGGTATAAGAAAAGGTATACCCAAAATCTATATTACATGAGTAAAAATGTACCGATTAGATTTTGGATATACCTTATTATTTAAGAATTAATATAGTTATATATTAGTGAAAGCTTGGTCTGTCGTAGTGTGTGCCTGGTTCGCCAATACCGATGCTTGCACGGTGGAATGGAGTTTCATCATCCACATGTAAGATGTCGAAGATGGCTTTTACTACAGCTTCCCGTGTAACTTGGGCATCGTTAAATTGAACGCCTTCAGGAATGAGCTCATAATTTGTATTTTCTGGATCATTGTAGAGCCATGTGAGGCGCAAGATTGTGTAGTTTAAGTTAGATTCGCGCAACACATTGCGTGCTTGTCGTTCGCCTTGGACATAGCTAATAGGTAAGCTGTCGAAGGTCCATTTTTCAAGTGCTGCAGGGAATTCGCCAGAAAGACCAGCCATAGAAAGACCGATAACACGGCGTACGTTTTTACGGCTCAATGCTTTCACAATAGCCGCCATATCGCTGCCAGATTCCATAGCGCCTACAAATACGATCTCTGCATTTGTTACCGCTTCTTCTAATTTAGCAGGGTTTTGGAAGGAACCCTCGATAACAGTAACGCGTTCATGCTCTAAAATTTCTGGATGTAAACGAGTACTCAATTGGCGACCATATAATGTAAGGTGCATATCTGTATATGTTAATAATGTAGCAGTCAACTTTTGTGCAATTTGGCCAGCGGCCCCTAAAATTGTAATATATTTGTACATATAGACCTCCTATGTCCTAGGCATAAGTATTTATATGCATTATATCACAACTATATGACGAGAAAGTGAGAATATAAATTTAATTATGATAGTAAAAGTTAGTTTTCTCAGCTGTAAAATAAAATTAGATATGGTATAATACAACACAAGAAGAGCCAATTAACGTTCTGGAATGCGTTAGGCTCATCTCCTGGGAAAACGAAAATGAGAAATGGCCTAACGTCCCGTTTGGGGTGTTAGGTCATTCTTATTTTACAATAAGAACGACTAATGTTGCGAACGCAATCATTAATGATATGGCTTCAAATACAGTCATATCACCATCTCCTTTCAATGTACGAAGGAGATGAACCAACACACGTTAATTGGCTCCTAATATTATCGTATATTAGTTGTATTATAAAGAAAAGTGACTAATAGTCACCTAGGTGACCAATAGAGTCATTAGAAGTTTTGAACGTTATACAATCTGCTAGTGCGTGCAAAAGTCCCCGAAGAATGTTACAATAAACACTATATATTCATTTTTAGAAAAGAGGCTATTATGGAACGGATTCAAGATCTTGTGTACACGCATGTGCAGGGTGGCCAGTTTAGATGGGTTACTGTCAGCACATTGATGCTCGCATTGGGCACGATATTGCATTTGGTGAGCCCTAGTGTGGCTGGGGTAACGCCAAACTGGACGATTGCTACGTACTGCGTAGCTATTTTATTGACTCGTCCAAGTTTGAGTCAAACATTGGGGATTGGCCTTGTAGCGGCCCTCATCAACGTATTGACATCTAAGTCAGCATTCCCTTATGGTAACTTGTTGTCTGAACCAGGCGGTGCGTTGACAGCGGCTCTCGTAACACGTGCGATGTTATCTATGAAGTTCCGTAAAATCGGTGGTTTCGATTTAACACCAATCGTATCTGGTTTCTTAGCGACCGTTGTATCTGGTGGTATCTTCGTTACCCTCTTATGGCAAGTGCTTGGTTTGCCAAATAATGTATACATGTACGGCATGTGGCCATTGGTCCTTATTGTAGGTGCTTTGAATGGTGCTATTACTCCAATTTTATATATTCCGGCGCAACGTCTATTCTCAAAACGCGGTATGTTGCCAAGTGCAGATCAATTGACGTCTGACCATAGTCATATGACAATCTTGCCTGAGCGCCAAGCTAAAATCTCTATTGAGCACGTAAATTACTACCATCCAAAGGCGACTACACCATCTCTTGAAAACATCAATCTCGACGTACATGATGGGGACTTTCTCGTTGTGACTGGTCCTGCTGGTTGTGGTAAAAGTACTCTTTGCATGGCTATGGTAGGGGCGGTGCCTAAATTCTATGGCGGTCGTCTTGAAGGTATGGTCTTTGTAGACGGTAAAGCGACTACGCAAATGGAAATTCCAGAGCTTGCGAACCACATCGGTGTTGTTCTTGCCGACTATGATACGCAACTCGTAACGATGACAGTTCGTGAAGAAGTAGCTTTTGCTATGGAAAACCGCGGTTATGACCGTAAAACTATTAAAGCTCGTTCTGAAGAGGTGTTTAAACAAGTTGGCCTTGTAGGCTTAGAAGATCGCAAGATTACAAGCTTGTCTGGTGGTCAACGCCAACGTTTGGCAATCGCTTCCGTATTGGCTACGAACCCAACAGTTCTTGTGCTCGATGAACCAACAAGCTCCCTCGACCCAGATGGGACTGCAGAATTATATCGCCTTGTAGGTGATTTAAATCAAAAACACGGTATTACCGTTGTTGTTATCGACCATGATTTGCACGCTGTATTGCCGTATGCAAACCGCATGGCTCTCATGGTGGATGGCTCTATCGCATGTGATGCGGATGTACCGACTACACTTCGATACATGTACGAACACAATATTCACGTAGATGCATTGCCATCTGTGTTCACAACGTACATGGAACTTGAACAAGCGGGCTTCCACAGTGATGAACCTTGGCTTAGCATCGAGTCTGCTATCAAGGGCTTGCACCAAATTGAAATGGCTCACGCTATTCAAAACGAGGTGCATGGTGAAAGCAAGTCTCCAGCTAATCAATCTAATACAGTAGAAAATAAACAACCAATTCAACGCGTTGATGATGTACAAGGAAAGGACGGTGGCGCTCATGCTTAAGGTTGAAAACATCCGCTTTGGCTATGTGCCATCCGTAGACATCTTCCGAGATGTGACTTTCACCATCGAAGGCGGCGAATATATTGCTATCGGTGGTCGTAATGGTTGTGGTAAAACGACTATCACTCGTTTGCTCGTAGGTCTTGAAAAGGCTAGCGAAGGCCGCATGTACTATAACGGCACAGATATTACATCTATGCCACCATCTAAACGTGGTCAATTTATCGGTTATGTATTCCAACAACCGGATCGCCAAATGTTCAGACCTACTGTAGCGACAGAGGTTGCTTTTGGCCCTGAGTCTTTGGGCCGCAGTAAATCCGAAGTGAAACAAATCGTCGACGAAGTGTTGGAACGCACAGGTATTGCTCACTTGCGTGAAGCGTATCCTCCAACATTGCGCCGCGGTGAAAAGCAACGCGTTGCTATCGCTTCTGCATTAGCGATGCAATCTAAAATCCTCATCCTCGACGAACCAACAAGTGGTCAAGATGGTAAGGAAACTAAAGAGTTGTTAGCGTTGTTACGCCAACTTAATCAAGAAGGCATTACGATCCTTCTCATTACACATGATATGGAAATCATGGCTAGCGAATGTAGCCGTGCACTTATCATGGGTAACCAAACAGTTGCCTTTGATGGCAATCCAGAAGAATTGTTCAAGAAATCTACGGACGAATTGCAAGACCTAGGCCTTACAAAACCGCCAAGTGTGGAACTTTCACTAGCGGTACCATCTCTAGGCTATTGCAAATCCATGGATGAATTGAAATCTAAGTTAGTGGCTCAGTTGAGCGGGAAATAGGAGGGACATATGGAACGTTTAGTACCGTTAACAAAAATCTTGATGACCCTCGCCGTATCCGTGTGGGCCATTCTATTACGCGACTGGCAATCTCTATTGGCCTTGGTCGTTGTGGAACTTGTTGTGTTATTCGTTGCAGGCTTATTGATCAAACAACGTAAAGCAGTATTGGCTTTGACAAGCTTTGCCGTATTCCTTGGCGTTGTTCAATTCCTCGGCAGTGGTGATGTAACATCTGCCATCGTATCTGGCTTGCGTATGCTCGCTATGACACTTGTATTCATCTGCTTATTGGCAACTACAAAATTGCAAGACCTTACAGCGGCGCTCGTAACACAATGCAAAATTCCTTATGAATATGCATTTATGTTCACTGCTGCACTTCGCTTTGTGCCTGATTTCATCGCTGAAAGCCATGCAGTACAAGAAGCACAAGCTTGCCGTGGTTTATCCTTAGAAGGCAACTTCATTAAACGCATCAAATCCTATGCATCCGTTATCCAACCATTGCTTTTAAAATCCTTGGGCCGCTCCGAAACAATGGCGCTCTCCCTAGAACTACGTGGCTTTGGTGGTCCTACACATAGCTTTGCTGCATCTGTAGGATTGAAAACTACGGACTATGCAGTAATTGGTGCTTTGATTGTTATTACAGTACTACTATTCGTTATTGTGTAATAGATAGAAAAGAAAAAATTTATTTATGGTATATACTAATAGGTAGTAAAGCGTACAAAATATTGCCTACAATATAACCAAAAGGACGAGTTGCAACTCGTCCTTTTTCTTGCGTATTGGGGTTATTTTTATATATTATGTTATATAGAAATAATTTTAGTTTTGGATATCGGATTTTGGATATCAACTGTTTTGAGGAATTCTTATGAGTGAATTAGTAATACGACCAATTACAAAGGATGATATCGCAGTTTGTTTAGATATTTATAACTACGAAGTTGTGAACGGTGTAGCAACACTTGATCTTGAGACCCGCACGTTGTTAGAGTGGCAGGCGTGGTATGAGGCTCATCAAACTTCTGAACACTGCATTTTTGTAGGCCTTATAGATGATGTAGTTGTAGGGTATGCATCACTTTCACCATATAGAACAAAGGATGCTTTCAAAAGCACCGTAGAATTATCTATCTACATTCATCAAGAATATAGAGGTAAGGGCGTGGCATCTAAGTTGATGGCGCATATTTTAGATTATGCAAAAGAAACGGATACATTGCATACGGTAGTGTCTGTTATTACTGCAGGGAATGCAGCGAGCACGGCATTGCACGAGCGCTTTGGATTTACTTATTGTGGGCTAACGCCTCAAGTTGGTTTCAAACATGGTAAATATCAGGATACCGAAACATACGTATTATTGGTATAATAAAACGTAGATATTAAAGTAAAGACTAATAATGTACAGATGATAGATAAGGGTTCGCCAAGGGTTAGGGCGAATAGGGTGATTGAATGAACATGAAAGATGAACGGCAGTTCGTTGGATACAGCAAGTATCGTAGCCGTCTTGTAGATGGTCATGTGCATACAGAATTGTGTCCACATGGTAGTGGGGACCGAACTGCATTGATGATTGAAAAGGCCATCGAGTTGCGCATTGAAAAGGTATGCCTTACAGAGCATGCGCCGTTGCCAAAGGCTTTTGCAGCTGAATACGGTGGTGACCAAAAGGCCTATGATACAGCGTCTTTGAAATTAAACCAAGTTGATACCTACTTAGAACTAGGTCGTCAATTACAACGTGCTTATGGCACGCATATCGATATCTCCCTCGGCTTTGAGGTGGATTATATTCCAGGCTTTGAGGCAGATATTCAGGAGTTCCTAGACCGTTATGGTCCATTGACGGATGATAATATTTTGTCCGTTCACTTCATGGAAGGCGTTAATAATGCCTTCTATTGCTTAGACTATAGCCCTGAAGAATTTGAAAAGGGCTTTGGCCCGTGGATTGAAAAGCAATATGAGTTGTATTACAAATATTACTCTACCGTGCGCCAAGCCGTGCGTGCTGACCTCGGCGAATATACGCCAAAACGCATCGGTCACTTTGATTTGATTAAAAAATACCAACATCATTTTGGCTTTGAACATCATTTAGATCGTCGTAATGCGCAAGTGGTAAGCGATATTTTACATATCATGCGCGTACAAGGTCGCGAACTAGACTACAACATGAGCGGCTTCTTTAAGCCAGATTGCCGTGAAATGTACCCAAGCCGCTTTATTCAAGGCATGGCTGCTGTCATCGGGGTGCCATTTGTTTTGGGCTCTGATGCACATAGCATAGCAGATATAGAACGAATTTGGGGATAGATTGATGAGAAAATTGTTGTTTGGGATTATTATTCTGATTACTCTAATAGCAGCTTTTATAGCTTATATGTTTTATCATGAACCATCATCAGGTGAGCTAGTTGGGCGCAGTGTAGCTTTAGAATTTGGGCCTAAACATGAGTTACATATTAGCAAATTGGGTAGTCAATTTATTGTATCTGATACTAGTTTCTCTAACTCTAAATTTCCTTATTTCTTTGATGCCTTTGTAGAGAAAGATAAGGCTGGCAGCTCGTATCTATACTTATTATGTAAGGATAATATGATTGTCTTTGATAAAAATATGAATTGTATTCTATTTCTCTCCAAACAAAATCAAGAGTCTAAAGCTTTATTAGATCATGTTCGGAAATATTATCATTTTGATGAAAGTAAAACGAAGTATAAGATTGAAGACTTAGATGAAGTTGATAGGTCTATATATCTATCGTTACAAAGTCAAAATTAATCCTTAATTATATGTATTTAACTATACTTATAAAAGGATGTAAGCCATAGGCGTAGTGTCTTTATATTAATAATGTGAAATCATAACGGTTCTATTGACAATTCTATAGAACCGTTATATTATAATTTCATACTTTATCTAGATAAAGTGATAAAATATAAAAGTATCGATATAGGTAAATTTTTTCTCATAGAAAGTTGAAATCCTCAACAACTCCTTAAGTATTTGTTATACGGGGCTTTCACAGACATGAGAAATGAAATGATAGAAAGGATGTTTACGATGGTACAGCAGCAATTACCTACGGGGTTCCGTGATGATATAGGGGCCGTAGCGGAGCGCAAGGATGATGTGAGCCAATATGTGCTCGGTCTATGTCGTAGCCGCCAATACACAAAGATCTCTACACCGCTTGTGGAGTACAAGGATGTATTTAATGGCTATGCAATGGGGCGCGGTCAGCATATGTACGAGTTCATGGATAGTTCTGATGAGTCCGTCGTAATTCGTCCTGATTTGACGATGCCAATCGGTCGTTTCTTGGCGACTACCAATATTGAACTACCTCGCACGTTCTATTACTTAGGCGATGTGTTCATGAAAAATAAAAAGCACCGCGGTGATGTGAACCAAGTAACGCAAGGCGGCATCGAGATGGTCGGCTATGAAGGCATTGAAGCCGAGCAAGAGTGTTTTGCCATTATTAAAGAGGTAAACGAAACGCAGCTGGGTAATAATTTGTTATTAGAAATTGGGGATGCTCGTTTCTCCCGCGCTATCACCGATGCCCTTGGCCTTAGTGATGAAGAAAAATCTGAGCTCCTCGATGCTTTATTTACTAAATACTTGCCACGCTATAACGAGTTGATTTCCGATTTTAAAAATAGTGCGTTATATCCATTCTTAACTGTATGGCCTCGCTTGTTTGGTACGGTCCGAGATATTAAGGATGAGCTCAACCAAATCATCTTGCCTGCAGCAGCACAACGCATTTTAGATAATCTCGTAGATATGGCTAATCAAGTGGCTCAAACAGGTCAGCAGGTTCGTATCGATGTGTCTACTGAGCCTCTTCAATCCTATTACACAGGCCTCACATTTAGGGGCTATGTGGATGGCGTGTCCCAATACATCGTCAGTGGCGGTCGTTATGACGGCTTGCTATCTAGCTTTGATGGTACACCGATGCCTGCGGTGGGGATGGCTTTCAACATCGACGTTTTGACCGATGTGACCTTGAATGGTGAAAGCAACAATCAAGATAATGGTAAATTGCGTATCGCTCTTACAAAGGGCCGCGTAGAGAAGGATTTTATTCCTCTCTTGGAGGCCTGTGGCGTAGACTGTGAGCCATTACGGAACAAGGCGCGTAAGCTTATCATTCCATTGGGCGATGCTATAGAGGTTATCCTCGCTAAAGGCCCAGATGTAACGACGTACTTGAAAAACGGCGTAGTAGACCTCGGCATCGTTGGGAGTGATGTATTAGATGAACAAGACGATACAAGCTATGAAATGCTAGATTTACAAACTGGTAAATGCCAATTTATCTTGGCCTCTTTGGCAGGCTATGATCCTAAAGAAGGTCGTCGCCAACGGATTGGCACAAAATACCCAACCATTACGAAACAGTACTTTGGTGCCCAAGATGTGGAAATCATCAAAATTGAAGGCTCCGTTGAGTTGGCGCCTCTAGTAGGGCTGGCTGATGCCATCGTAGATATTACAGAAACTGGCACAACCTTACGGGAAAATAATTTAGAAATCTTCGACTGGTTACAAAAGATTTCTACTCGCTTAGTAGCTAATCCATTAGCGCTAAAACAAAAGAGAAATACTATTTTTAAACTTATAGACCAGCTTTCAGAAGCCATTAATAAATAAGAGATAGAACTGATAGTGCGAATAGCATAGATAGGAAGAAGGATAAGATATGAAAATTTATAAGGAATCATTAGATACGATGCTTGGTATCGTGCGAAATTATACTCAACAAACTACGGATATGGAAATTGAACGCCGCGTGTACGATATCATCGACGATGTGCGCACCAATGGTGATGCGGCTTTAAAGGCCTATTCTGAAAAATTTGATGGTGTATCTATCGAAGATTTCAAGGTGCCTCAAGAGGAAATCGACGCTGCTTATGAGTCCTTATCTGATGATTTGAAGGCTGCCTTGTTAAAGGCAAAATCTAATATTACAGAGTTTCACAGCCGTGAAATTGAGCAAGGTTTCGTAGATATGGATACACCAGGCATTATCCGTGGTCAAAAGGTTATTCCATTGGCTCGCGTTGGTCTTTATGTTCCTGGCGGCACAGCAGCCTATCCTTCTACTATTATCATGACTGCGTTGCCAGCTAAAATTGCAGGCGTTAAAGAAATCGTTATGGTTACACCTCCTCAAAAGGATGGCATCAATCCTGCTGTATTGGGCGCCGCAAAACTTGCTAGCGTTGATGCGGTATACCAAGTAGGTGGCGCTCAAGGTGTGGCGGCCCTTGCGTATGGTACGGAAAGCATTCCAAAGGTGGATAAAATCGTAGGCCCTGGCAACATTTACGTAGCCACTGCAAAACGCCAAGTGTTCGGTCAAGTTGATATCGACATGATTGCAGGTCCAAGTGAAATCGGCGTTATTGCTGACGATAGTGCTAATCCAGTTCACCTTGCCGCAGATCTTTTGTCCCAAGCGGAACATGATCCTCGGGCGCGGGCTATTATGGTTACTACTAGTGAAAGCCTAGCAAACGCCGTATCCGATGAGGTAGAACGTCAATTAAAATTGTTACCTCGTGAAAGCATCGCTCGTCCAGCTATTGAAAATAATAGTTATATTGCCGTTATGGACAGCATTGAAGACATGTTTACAGTCATGAACGAAGTAGCACCTGAGCATTTGGAAATTCAATTGCCAGATCCAATGGGCTACATGAGCCTCGTTCAAAATGCAGGCTCCGTATTCCTTGGTGCTTATGCATCTGAGCCATTGGGCGACTACGTAGGCGGTACAAATCACGTGTTGCCTACCAGTGGTACAGCACGCTTCTCATCTCCGCTTGGTGTATATGATTTCGTGAAACGCACATCCTTTACACAATTTACAAAAGAACGGTTAGAAGAAGTAGCAACACACATTACTACATTAGCTCGTACAGAAGGCCTCGAAGCACATGCTCGCGCCATCGAAGTACGTTTTGAAAAATAGTGTATATACATAGATTAGATTATATATTTGGAGTCTATATTTAAATACTGCTTTAAACATAGATTGAAATAGTAATTAGAAATATAGATTGTAACAATAGATTTGGAGTATAAAGGTCGTTATGATACGCACAGGTACGGTGCAACGCACCACGCAAGAAACAGATATTACAGTAGAACTTACCCTTGATGGGGTGCAAACGAGCTCCATCTCCACAGGGATTGGCTTTTTTGACCACATGTTGACGCTACTGGCGAAACATGGCCGCTTTGGCCTTGTAGTAGAGGCAAAGGGCGATACATACGTGGATGCTCACCATACGGTTGAAGACATCGGTTTGGCGTTAGGTCAAGCTTTGGTAAAAGCCCTTGGCGATAAGGCCGGCATCGAGCGTTATGGTGATGCGTGGGTTCCTATGGACGAAGCATTGACACAAGTTGTGATCGACTTGAGTGGCCGTCCATACCTCGTGTTCCAAGGGGAATGGAGCACTCCCGTTCTTGGGGGCAACTTTGAAACAGAATTAGTAGAGGATTTCTTTCAAGCACTAGCTATGAGCGGCGCTATGAACTTACATGTGCGCAATTTATATGGTCGCAACACGCACCACATCATTGAAAGCATGTTTAAGGCTACAGGCCGTGCATTGCGCAAGGCCGTTACGATTAACCCAGATATTCAAGGGGTAAACTCTACAAAGGGCGTTATTTAATATAGTCATTGAATAAAGGAGAACCTATGATTTTTCCAGCTATAGATTTACAAGATGGTCGCAGCGTTCGCCTCTATAAAGGTGACTTCGCACAGGAAACAGTAATCAATCCTGATCCAGTGGACCAAGCAAAACAATATGAAGATGCCAAGGTTGGGGCGCTACACCTCGTCGATTTAGATGGGGCTAAGGCGGGCAAACCTGTTAACGTAGACATTGTAAAAGTAGTGCGTGAAGCTTTCACAGGCATCCTTGAAATCGGCGGTGGTATTCGAGATAAAGCGGCCGTTGACCTCTATTTAGGCTTAGGCGTTGACCGCGTTATCTTAGGTTCTGTGGCCCTCAAAAATCCAGAGCTTACCAAACAAGTGCTTGCTGAATATGGTGCAGAGCGCATTGTCATCGGCGTAGACGGCAAGAACGGTAAGGTCGCTGCTGAAGGTTGGCTCGATCAATCCGATGTGCCTATGACCGATTTAATCGGCGCTATGGTTGAAGGCGGCGCAAAGTACTTCATCGTTACCGATGTGGACCGCGATGGTACCATGCAAGGCGCTAACGAGGACTTGCTTGGCAATTTGCAAAAAGAATTCCCTACGGCACGCATCGTTGCGTCTGGGGGCGTTCGTAATTTAGAAGACATTAAATCCCTTGAAGCCAAAGGTGTTATGGATAGCATCGTTGGTAAGGCTTTGTATGAAGGAACGATTACATTAGAGGAAATTGCCGGGTACAATCAACGGTAATTATATTGCTGATGCTATTCCTGTAGTATTTACAACATGTGTTGTTTAGCATAACCGATGAAATAGATTGATAACATTTAGTGGGGAGTAGAATTATGTTAGCGAAACGGATTATTCCGTGCCTTGATGTGGATGATGGGCGCGTAAAAAAAGGGGTTAACTTTGTTAATCTCGTAGATGTAGGTAGTCCCGTAGATATTGCGGCCTCCTATGAACAGCAACAGGCTGACGAATTAGTATTCTTAGATATTACGGCTACTGTCGATGCACGGACCACCATGCGCGACGTGGTGCAAGAGATTTCTTCCCAGGTATTTATGCCGCTCACCGTTGGTGGTGGTATCAAGAGCATTGAGGATATGACGGCTTTGTTGAAAGCTGGCGCCGACAAGGTATCTTTGAATTCGGCAGCTCTTGCAAATCCTGAACTCATCACAGAAGGAGCTCAAAAGTTTGGTAACCAATGTATGGTAGTGGCTATCGATGTAAAAACAGACGAAGAGACTGGCGAATGGTACGCTTATACGCATGGTGGTCGTAAGCGCACCGAATGGAAAGCCCTCGATTGGGCTAAGGAAGCTGTCTCTCGTGGAGCAGGGGAATTGCTTGTAACGAGCATGGATAAGGACGGCACTAAATCTGGCTTTGATATCGAACTATATAAGGCCATTGAAGCCTTTGTAGATGTACCTATTATCGCATCTGGCGGAGCCGGCAAGGTTCAAGATTTTATAGACCTCTTCGAGCAAACTGGCGTTACTGGTGCACTAGCTGCATCTATCTTCCACTTTGGAGAAATTAAAATTCCTGATCTTAAAAACGAATTACGAGCTCGAGGAATTACCGTACGATAAAAGTAATTTACATAATTAGAGTATGGTAAACGGCTTAAATGCCTCCACTATGGTAAAGGTACTAAACAAAACATTGAATTTTGAAAAGATTACTTGTATTAAAGGATTACTATATGAAACCGGATTTTGAAAAAGGAAATGGCTTATTGCCAACGGTTGTGCAAGACGCAGACACAAAAGACGTGCTCATGGTGGCGTGGATGAACGAAGAAAGCTTTCACAAAACCCTAGAAACAAAGGAAACGTGGTTTTGGTCTCGTTCTCGCCAAGAACTATGGCACAAGGGCGGCACGAGTGGCAATGTGCAGCATGTGGTGAGTATGGCCCTCGATTGCGACGGAGATACATTGCTCATTCAAGTTAAGCCAGAAGGCCCTGCGTGTCACACTGGGCGTACAAGCTGTTTCTTTAACGATGTAGATTGGAGTTAGTTATGGCACAACAAACATTGAACGAATTATACGAAATTATTAAGAACCGCAAAGCGCAACCTAAGGAAGGTTCTTATACGAATTATTTATTTGATAAAGGTCTCGACAAAATCTTGAAAAAGGTAGGTGAAGAGGCTACAGAGGTTGTCATCGCTGCAAAGAACGAAGATCCTCAAGAGTTGATTTACGAAACAGCAGATGTGTTGTATCACTTGCTCGTATTATTAGCAGAGAAAAATATTCCTTACGAAGCCATTGAGGCAGAACTTGCGAGCCGTGAAGGGGTAGTGAGCAAGACTACAGATCGCCCAGAGATTACGAATTTATAATATACTTCATTAAGAAAATAGTTAGAAAGGATAGCCTATGAAAGAGATAATTCGCACATTGAAACCCTATATACCAGAGGAGCCTGCTGCAGCGGTAAAGGAACGTCTTGGGGTAGACCGTTTAGTGCGCTTGTCAGCAAATGAAAACCCATATGGTACATCTCCATTAGTGCGTGAGGCTATCCTTAGCTATGTCACATATAATGATGCTAACTATTATCCTGATGGTAATGCTACCGACTTGCGTATGAAATTGGCTGCGTATTGGAAGGTACAACCAGAGCAACTCGTTATCGGTGTAGGCCTTGATGAGGTTATTGCCATGGTCAATAAAACATTGATCAGCGCTGGTGACTCCATCGTGGTAAGCGTGCCAGCTTTCTCCGAGTATGCTTTAAATGGTCTCGTTGAGGGTGCTGAAATTCGCGAGGTCCAAGCTGATTTTGAAACAGGTCACTATGATTTCGCCGCACTGTTAAAAGCTGTAGATGACACAACACGCCTCGTATGGATTTGTAATCCTAATAACCCTACAGGTACCTATGAGACTGTTGAAGATATCCGTAACTTTATTGCAAAAGTACCAAAAGACACACTAGTTATTATCGATGAGGCCTATATTGACTTCGTTACATCCGTAGATGTTCCTACAGCACGTGCATTACTAGATGAGTTCCCAAATGTAGCTATTATGCGTACCTTCTCTAAGGCGTATGGCCTTGCTAATTACCGTGTAGGCTATATGATGACGCCTTTAGAGCTTGCGAACTATATGCAAACTATCCGCTTGCCATATAATCTTAATACTTTATCCCAAGTAGCCGCAGAAGCAGCCTTTGATGATCAAGCATTCTTAACAAGAACGATATCTCAAAATGCAGAAGAGCGGGCTAAATGGGAGAGCTTGTTTGATGAATTAGGTATTCACTACTACAAGAGTGAAGCGAACTTTATTTTCTTTTCCGTATCTGATGCGGAAGGCTTAGCCGATGCATGGTTAAAAGAAGGTTATCAAGTGCGCCGTGGGCAACGGGAAGGTTGGTTGAGACTTACCATTCCAATGGCTCAAGATGGAGCTGTTATGCACGGTATATTAAAACAATTCATGAATTAATCAATATGGGATATATCATATATACTAATAATTCGCGCCTTATGATATCAACTTTCATTCTATAGAATGGAGTTTAGCTTTTACCCAATTGAATGGCAGGAGTTTGTATCCTGTTTAGAGAATATATATAACGAAAACGACGTGAACGACGAGCCCTAGTAATGACTGGGGCTCATTAAGGCTGTTGAAAGGAGTATATTATGATTGCCATTATAGATTATGATGCGGGCAATACATTTAATGTCCAGAAAGCGTTGGCCTACATCGGACTTGATGCGGTGCTAACAGCAGATCCTGAGGTTATACTAAATGCCGATGGTGTTCTCTTGCCAGGTGTAGGCGCCTATGCGTCGGCAGTAGCCGTTCTTAAAGAGCGTGGTCTCGTCGATGTCATTCATGAAGTGGTGAAACGAGAAATACCATTATTAGGTATTTGCTTGGGGATGCAGCTATTATTTGAAGAGTCCGAAGAATATGGGCCAACACCAGGCTTAGGACTTATTCCAGGCAAGGTAAAAGAAATCCCTCGTGACCTTGGCCTCAGTGTACCTCACATGGGGTGGAACAAAAATACAGTGCACCATCCAGACAGTGCTTTCAGCAATGTAGACAATCAATATACCTATTTCGTTCATTCCTATTATGTAGATACAGACCCTGAATTTATTACATCCACTGCAAATTATGGCATCGATGTACCTGGCGTTGTGGAGCGCGGTAGGGTGTATGGAATGCAATTCCATCCTGAAAAAAGTGGTGTAGTAGGTTTAAATCTATTGCGTGCATTTGGCAATATTACGGAAGCCTATGCAGCGGCGAAACAATAGGAGGGTCATTCTATGTTAGCGAAACGTATTATTCCTTGCCTCAGTGTGGCAAATGGTCGTGTCCAGAATGGTGTGCAATTCCGAGATATGGTTGATGCCGGCGATCCTGTTGAATGTGCGGAACGTTATGAGATACAAGGGGCGGACGAACTTGTATTATTAGATATAACGGCTACAACAGAAGGCCGTAAAACCTTTACTGATATAGTGCTTAATGCATCGGATAAGGTATTCATGCCGTTAACTGTAGGTGGTGGAATTACTTCTGTGGAGGATATGACGCAGCTTATGAAAGCTGGTGCCGATAAGGTTTCTGTCAATACGGCGGCACTATCTAATCCATCCCTTATCACAGAAGGGGCAAAGAAGTTTGGCAATCAAGGCATCGTTGTGTGCCTAGACGTAAAATATAATCCTTTTGAAAAAATGTGGTATGCTTATGGACATGGCACATCCAATGATCCGGGGGCACAATGCAAAAATGCTTTAGAATGGGCGAAAGAAGCGGTTGACCGTGGTGCAGGTGAGTTATTGGTAACGAGTATCGATAGACACGGTACAGGTCTCGGCTTTGATATCGAATTATATCAAGCCTTGGCAGAGGTTGTAGATGTGCCTGTAACAGCCTTTGGCGGAGCTGGGAATATACAGCATTTTGTGGATTTATTTACAAAAACAAATGTAACTGGAGCCCTCGCTAGTGCCTTGCTACATAATAAAGTATTAACAATAAAAGATATTAAAAAAGCACTTCACGCAGCAGGCATCGTGGTAAGACAATAGATAATTACTATCAAAATAAAACGCTAAAAGCATTCTCTTATTAACGGAGAATGCTTTTTAATTATGCTTTTAACTCATAATGTACATTCAAAATGAGAAATCGATAATTGACACTTTTATGTTTAGATATACAATAATTATTGTAAGTACTAAAAGTTTAGAGAGCCAATGTGGCATGGATGTGCAAAAGATTTATCAGATATTTTTATATAACACCATGTCACACAAGACAATTGGAGGTGTTTATATGGTTATGAATGGTATTTACTTAGTTATAGCCTCCGCGTGTATTCTAATTTTAGCGTACCGCTTTTATGGGGCTTTCATAGCGGCTAAGGTGTTGACCTTGGACCAATATCGTCCGACGCCGGCTATGGTTCACAACGATGGTCACGATTACGTGCCAACTAACAAATGGGTAACCTTTGGTCATCACTTTGCAGCCATTGCAGGTGCAGGCCCTCTCGTAGGTCCTGTTATTGCAGCCCAGTTCGGGTATTTGCCTGGTGCCTTATGGATCCTAATCGGTTCTGTATTGGCTGGTGCTGTACATGATATGGTTATCTTATTCGCTTCAGTTCGCTATGACGGTAAGTCAATCGCGGATATTGCGCGCGAAGAAATCAGTAAATTAGCTGGTTTCGGTGCGATGCTTGCTACATTGTTCTTATTGATTATCACCCTTGCGGGTATGGCTGTAGTAGTAGCTAACGCATTGCATAACTCCCCATGGGGGTTCTTCTCCGTATTTGCTACAATTCCAATTGCAATTTTCATTGGTATTTATTTGAAATGGTTGCGTCCTGGTAAAATCCAAGAGGCTACTATCATTGGTGTAGCGTTAATCTTCGTAGGCATTATCTACGGTCCTAACATCGCAGCTAGCGAATATGCTTCTTGGTTCACATACGACTTGCAAACTATTGAAATTATGCTTGCCGTGTATGGTTTCTTTGCAGCAGCATTGCCAGTATGGTTATTGCTCGCTCCTCGTGATTATTTGTCTACATACCTTAAAATCGGTACAATTGGCGCCTTGGCTCTCGGTATTATCATCGTAATGCCTGAAATCCAAATGCCAGCTGTTACTCCTTATATCTGGGGTGGCGGTCCTGTATTGAAAGGTTCTGTATTCCCTTACATCTTCATTACTATTGCATGTGGTGCGTTATCTGGTTTCCATACTGTTATTGCAACTGGTACAACACCTAAAATGCTTACTAATGAAAGAGAAATCTTACCTATCGGTTATGGCGCAATGTTAACAGAAGGCTTCATCGCTATGATGGCGTTGATCGCAGCGACTGCATTGCATCCAGACGATTACTTTGCTATTAACTCCACAGTAGAATCCTTCAAAGCGTTAGGACTTCAAGTTCATGAATTGCCAGCGTTGTCCGCAATGGTTGGTGAAGACTTGATGCACCGTCCTGGTGGCGCCGTATCCTTAGCAGTAGGTATGGCTCATATCTTCTCCAGATTGCCTAACATGGATCACTTGATGGGTTACTGGTATCACTTCTGTATCATGTTCGAAGCCTTGTTCATCATGACTTTGATCGATGCTGGTACTCGCGTAGGTCGTTACTTACTTCAAGAATTATTAGGTCATTTCCATCCTAAATTCAACGACCAACATTGGGCTCCTGGCGTATATGGTTGTGCAGCTTTAATTTGTATCTTGTGGGGCTACCTAGTTCTACAAGGTAACATCGGTATTATTTGGCCTCTATTCGGCGTATCTAACCAATTATTAGGTACTATGACATTGGCTGTAAGTACTACAGTTATTATGCGACTTGGCCGCAAACGCTATGCATGGGTTACAGGTATTCCATGTATCCTAATGGCTATCGTTGCTATTGCTGCAGACTTTGAAAACGTATTTAACAGCTATATCCCAGCTGGTAAATGGATCCTAGTAGCATTCAGTGCTGCCATGTTCCTCATGATCCTTATCGTATTAGTAGAAGCAGTTCGCAGCTGGATTCGTTTGTCTGACATTCCTCAAGACTATCGCACTCAAGAAGAAATTGAAGCTGAAAGCCTTGTAAAATACGGTAAACAAGCAAAAGCATAACATCTTAAAGATTAGTGGAGCTATTTTATTTTAATGGGACACTCCTTTCAATATTCAGGCCGATATGTTTTGGGGCCCCATTAAAATAAAAATATAAATGCATCATGATATAATAATGCTATGAAATATTACATACGTTCCTATTGGACAAAATATAAACAATTGTATAAGAAAGGCCTAAAAGGCATTGCTGCTTTTCTTGCCATTGGAGCGATTATTTTCTTTGTATTGGCTACAATAGCGAGTCGTGGGATGGGTGTTATCTTCAACGAGGTTATGGCGCGACAAACGATGATGCGTGGTTCTGTAACCGTAGAGAGTTTAACTGCAACGCCGTGGGGGACATTATCCTTTACCGATTTGGTGTGGAAGGACCCTGAAGGTCGTGAATTGCTCACCGTTCCCAGTGGTAAGATACGCGTTAATATGTGGGACGTAGTCACTCGTAACTTTAAGGCTTCTGCCATAAACGGAATCGAGCTAAATGATGCGACCATTGTAGTCGATTTAGATGATAACAACCGGCTCGACTTCGTGCCTGCCTCACCTGATGTGAATAAGCCTCTTGATGAGGTGGAGCCGCGACCTAAGCCGCCTAAAAAGACGACGCAAGATCGGCAAGAGGAATTGGCTAAAAAGGTTCGTAATTTTAATTGGGAAGGTCAACATTTGGACCTTACCATTACACTTAGAAATAATCAGCTAGAAATCTTTCAGAAAAATCGTCACTATGTGATGAAGAATGTAGAGGCTAAAATCCATCTTGATAGTAAGCGCGCTATTCGCATTGATATGGAAACCGGTAAGTTTGGTGGAACCGCTATTGGTGATGGAATGACACTAAAAGGTCGCGTTGATTTAAAGGATGTGTTAAAGCATCGCATGCCTCAGTTAGATTTACAGTTTGATGTGAAAGGTGTGGACCCCGCCTCTCTTGGTTTTGGCGATGATATTCACGATGCTATGACCTTGCTGACGCGAGTAACTGGTGATTTTAATCGACCGTTGGCTAAAGGCCGTGTAACGATGCCTATTTTACGTATTCCTGCGCTTACCTTTGAAAACGTAGTGGGTGATGTGACGTACCAAGATGGCATTTTAAATTTTGAAAATGTTAATGCTAATGTATATAGTGGCAAATTAGAGGCAAAAGGTGTATATAATCTAGATACAAGAGCCTATACGATTACAGGGATAGCAAAGGACCTTGATAGTAGTGAGGCTCTTAAAACACCTGAATTTGTTGTACCGGTGTCGGCTAATTTGAACTTTAAAAGCGAAGGCTTGCCTCGTGATATGGAGGTGTGGGGTAATTTCTGGTCTGGAGAAGGCCACTATATGCTTATACCGATCCAAAGCATTACTGGGAACTTTCACAATAAGGGGCGGCATCTGTCCTTTAGTGATGTGAAGGTGAATACGAATATTACGACCATTTCCACAGATGCGCTTCGCATCGATAATGGTCAGCTTACAATGGGGCCACTCAATATTACGTCCCACGGGGGCAGTAATTTTATCATCTACGACGAATCCTTCGATGAGATCGATGAGAATATGGATCGGATTAAAGCTGGCATGAAGCAAGCTGGCGAAAATAGCAAACGTGCATCTGAGTCGTCTAAAGATCTCGATAACTTTAAGCCTCCTGAGGATTTAAAAGCATCCTTTGATAATGTAAAACGCCAAATGGATGGGGTGAAAGATGCTTTCAAAGGTATCAAAATAAAGTGATAAATGAAATATAAATGATATTAACTCTCTTTCATTGTGCGTTTATGTAGATAGTTTATAATAAATCTCCGTTATCATAATTTTTGATAAAATACTTTTATGTTATTTGGAGGTTTTTTATGAAAGCATCAAAACAATTCTCTATCGTTTTGGCAGCAGCTGTACTTGCTTTTGGCGCTGTTACAGTAGCACCACAACAAGCAGACGCTTCTTATGGCTACAAATATACTGATTCCCAACGTCCACCAGTATCTACTCCAACAGGTTATGTTAATCCAGCCATGGGTTCTACAGTAACTGTTACAGATCCTGCACCTACTACAAATAAATTAACTACTCCTAAAGCTAGTACTACTATTGAAAACATTACTGTGACTAATGTTGCACCAAAATACTCTGATTACAATGATATTGCAGCATACTCTCTAGCAGTAGCTGACTATTTCATGGCGAAGATCATGGCTATATATGGTAGTGGTAATACAGCACTTAACCGTTATGGTTTTGGCAGATAATATAGCCATCAAATTTAGTAAAACTAATTTTGAATAACTATATACGTTATACAAATAAAAAGGTCCCGTATGGGACCTTTTTATTTGTATAAATTTTTCGATGCGTTGAGAGCTTGTTTAACAATCTCTTAGCTTCGCTTATCGATCTAATCCGTTAGCGCGTTGGTATTCAGATTTATCTGTAGATTGAGCTTGATCGTCTGTAGTTACAGTATCTTTAGCTAAGGATTTCTTAATTTTAATAAGAGGTTTTTCCGTAGCCTTTGGACCTTCTTTTTTCTTTACATCATTTTGAGATGGTGGCAAGAATGTGTTGAGTTCATTCTTGTGAGATACCTCTGTGTTTGTAGTAGACGCTAATTGTGCGCGTTGAGGGGCGATGAAGATTTCATCCTTCGTAACTTTTACATCGTTCAACAATAATTTGAATACTTGTGGTTTTACAAAGATAGTACCATCTACCTTGCGAGCTGCAGGCAAGAAGGATTCAGTAGTATCAAGGTTAATGATTTTTAATTTACCATGACGTACAACTTCTGCAGAATCTGGTTGGATGGCTAGTGTAGCAATGTTCATGTCTACTAATGCTGTTTTAGTAGGCTCATCCCATGCTACTTTATAGCCTAATGCTTCAGATACTTGGCGCAATGCTACGAGCGGTTGACCATCTACATAGATTACATTTTGCTGACCATTAATAGGCTCAACAACCTTGCCATCTACATTGATATGATGGGCAGTTGTAACAGATGCAGGCTTTTCAAGGTTCATAGCTGGACCTGGATTCTCCATGCCAATAGCCGCTTGTGCAGGTTGTGCCGTGCCAAATGTGAAAGCTAATGCACCTACAGCGATGCTAGATAAAATAAGCTGTTTTAATTTCATAAGTGACCTCCATAAGGTATTATATCGTTCTGAATAAACTAACATTACCAAATGTATATGAATATTTTATTATAAATTTTAATTTTGTACAATCTATATGTGAGCGCAATATAATTGAACTAGAGTATGGGGATAGGATAGTTTATTCAGAGACATAGGATGAACTGGTCATTTAACTATAGTCTGAAATCGTTTATCTCTATAAGTAGTGTATTCTTTTATATGCTATAATTAAGTGTTACATGAATTATTCAATATATTTAATTATAGAGTTCTAGAAGATATAGAAAGAGGTTCTTTATGGCATCCGGCAGATCTGAAAAAGAGTTACAAGGGGTAACGATGTTAGGTCACAAGACCGATTACCCAACTGATTATGCACCACAGGTATTAGAGGCGTTTGATAACAAGCACCCAGACAACGATTACTTCGTTAAGTTTAATTGTCCTGAGTTCACTAGCTTGTGTCCTATGACAGGTCAACCAGACTTTGCCACAATCTATATTTCTTATGTACCACATAAGAAAATGGTTGAGTCCAAGTCTTTAAAATTGTACCTATTTAGTTTCCGTAACCATGGGGATTTCCATGAAGATTGCATCAATATCATCATGAAAGACCTTATCAAGTTGATGGATCCAAAGTACATCGAGGTATGGGGCAAGTTCACGCCGCGCGGTGGTTTGTCCATCGATCCATACGCAAACTACGGCAAGCCTGGTACAGAGTGGGAAAAGACGGCAAAAGAACGCCTTCATTTCCACGATATGCAGCCTGAACGCGTAGCATACCGTTAATATGGTATATGAATATATAACAATGGGCACATCGTTCATAATGTTTTTTATGATCGGTGTGATCTTGTCTATTCACCCTGCCTCCATAATCGTAGGAGAGCATACGCAGTTGTCACATCTTAGCAGGTGGACTCGGTGGAATGGGTATCTTATCTTTGTATTGACCCTGTTTATCGTGGATGTACTCATAACAAATGGCATATATGCCACATTTTATGATGTGTATGGCAATCTGTCTGCTCTGCGTGAGCTAACATTTGACCCGATGGCGATATTCTTTAGTGAAAGCTTCCAGATTGGCGTTGTGCTTGTCTTTGGTCTAGTATTGTTACAAGTGTTAGGACTTGTCGATTTGGCTCATGGCGAAAGAAATTTATCATTTCACTATGATCAACTGCATCAAGGCAAAGAACAACCGTCTTGGATGGAGCGGTACATGGCACATACAAAGGGCACGTTGGGTTCAGGTATAGTTGGTCTGCTTTATATGTTGCGGATGACCATGAGAACTATGTGGCCTTATATTATATGTCTTATATGGTTCAAGCTTATAGCTATACTCACTAATGTGTTACTTTCACCAGTCATCAATCGATTAATGCATGTTGAATTGATAACATCAACGCATATCATACTGGACCCTTATGTAGCGACATATTTGATAGCAGGATTTTTGTGGGGCTATGTAGCACTGCACTATGACATAGACAAGGCTTATAACCTAGCGAATAGCACTGTTATAGCTATCATTCCGCGGCTTACCGTTATACTAGGGGCAGTCATCTTTATTGGGCTTGCGCTACCTATCATTATGGTGCCTATTACCTGGGATGTGGTGGTAGACACACTAATAAAATTATAAATAAACCTAGTTATTTCCTATATTTTTAGGGTTTTAAAAGCAGTTCTCATTCTCTTGACAATGCATAGATGCAGGTGATAGAGTATGAATGTATTTATGGGAATACACAAATGGTTATATCCAGTGTATAGAGAATAACAAGGTGAAAATCATATCGTCCTTGGGATGTTCCTAAGGACGATTTTTATCATCTATCGCCAAAAGGAGGATCAGATGAGCATAGTCACAAATCAAACAACTAAATTGATTGGTAAAACTCCGGTATATCAATTACCAAATACCAATATCTATGTAAAACTTGAAAAATATAATGTAGGTGGTTCTGTGAAAGACCGTGCAGTACTTGGCATGTTGCAAGATGCTAAGGAAAAAGGACGGCTTCACGAAGATAGCATTATTGTTGAAGCCACAAGCGGTAATACAGGCATTGCTCTTGCCATGGTGGGCGCCATCTTGCATATTAAAACTGTTATTATTATGCCTGAAAGCATGAGTAAAGAACGCCGTGAACTTATTAAGGCCTATGGTGCGCAACTTATCTTAACACCGAAAGAAACGGGTATGAGAGGTGCTCTTGAACGCGCTAATGAAATTTTAGATAAATATCCAAATGCTTTCACATTGGGCCAATTTGTAAACCCTGCAAACCCAGATATGCATTATCGTACAACTGGTGCTGAAATTGTAGAACAAGTGCCAAAGGTAGATGTATTCATAGCGGGTATCGGCACTGGCGGGACTTTCACAGGCGTTGCAAAACGGTTGAAAGAGCATAATTCTAACTTAAAGGCTATCGCCGTAGAGCCAACAGGTTCTCCAGCCATTACGGAAGGCAAGGGTGGTCCTCACAAAATTCAAGGCATTGGGGCAGGTTTTATTCCTGAAAACTTTGATCAAAGCTTGATGGACGGAGTACAAACTATAAGCGATGAAGAGGCTTTTAGCGAAGTGCAAACCTTTATGCGTGAAAGCGGTGTTTCTATTGGTCTTTCTTCAGGGGCGGCTATCGTTGCGGCAAAGCGTATTGCTCGAGAAGAACCAAAGGCGAATATCGTGGTGATTGCGCCAGATGGGGTAGAAAAATATTTATCCCTCTTGGACTTCGCCAATAATGAATATGTAAAGTAACGGATTTCGCATAGATAAAGCATCTTATGTATAGGAATACATACCACATATGTTGTATACTATATATTATATATGAGTAGAGTTATTTGAGATGGAGTCGCTATGATACAAGGTTTACGCGAATTATGGGGCAAAATTCAATATAATATTAAACGTGTAATGGATTCTGACCCGGCAGCAACGAATGTGTGGATGGTCATTTGGACATACCCGCATATTACAGCCTTGTTCTGGCATTTCTTTGCGCATCGCCTTTATAAGGCGGGCTGGCCAACCTTGGCCCGTCGCGTAGCGCTTCACTCCCGTCACGTAACCGGCATTGAGATCCATCCAGGTGCTACCATCGGTCGTGGTTTATTTATCGACCATGGCATGGGTGTCGTTATCGGTGAAACGGCAATTGTAGGGGATAATGTGACCTTGTTCCACCAAGTGACGTTAGGTGGCATGTCCTCTAAAAAGGTAAAACGCCATCCGACCATCGAAGACGAAGTGCTCATCGGTACAGGTACGAAAATCTTAGGTGATATTACTATTGGGGCACGCACTAAAATTGGTTGTAACCTCGTTATCAAACACGATATCCCTAAAGATATGGTTATCTTTGAAACGGATCCGGAAAATATGTATGTCCGTAAACCTCGTCGCACTAATAATGGCCAGGCAGAGGAAAAGAAAATTCCTGACGATTACATAGAATACTATATTTAATATAGTGTAATAAAACCTTATATAATATAGAAGGATAGAACCTCTAACTATTAGTTGAACTAGTAGTTAGAGGTTTTTTGTAAAGATATTTAAAAAAATCGATTTAATGTATTGACAAGGAAAATCATTATTGATAAAATAAGTTATGTAATCAATACTGATTACAAATTAGATAAACGAATTGATGGCATAGAAGCCGACTAGGTTTATTCTGCTTTTTGAATAAACTGTACTTGAGAATTAAAAGAAAAAGGAGAATTACTATGAAAAACTTACAACAAGTAAACCAATATTTAGCAGATCTTTCCGTATGGAACGTAAAATTACATAACCTACATTTCAACGTAACAGGTCCACAATTCAAATCCATTCACGAATATTTGGAATCCATCTATGATGAAGCGTTTGAATACTTCGATGCAGTAGCAGAACACGTGAAAATGCAAGGTCAATTCCCATTGGTTAATTCTGCAGAATACGCTAAATTGACTAAAATTGAAGAATTGGGTCAAGAAGATATCCCTCAAGCGAAAGTAATTGAAATTCTTCTTAAAGACTTCAAATACATGAATGATCAAGCTGTAGCAATCCGTGCAGCTGCCGATGAAGAAGGGGACTTCTTGCTCGTAAGCATGATGGAAGATCACGTTGCATACTATGTAAAACAAATCTGGTTCATCGAATCCATGTTGAAATAATACGATTGACAATGCCTTATTGGGTATGATATGATTACCCAGTAAAGCATGGAGGATTACTCAAGAGGCTGAAGAGGACGGTTTGCTAAATCGTTAGGGCGGGTTACCGTCGCTAGGGTTCGAATCCCTAATCCTCCGCCATGCTGAGACCTCACATCACGCGATGTGAGGTCTTTTTGTTTATTGTGGTATTTACTGGGGATGGACCTAAAGGTGTAAGGGCTCAAGTGAGCCTGAGGTCTTGTAAATATTGATTTATACAGGTGTGTAAGGTTATAGAGTTGACGTATGATAAGGGGTTTCATATAATAGATTGTATCAAATGTAATTTTAAGGAGACTCTTATGAATACAAAATATACACGTCACATACATTTACTTCGTCGCGCTGTTGGCATCGGTGCATTATGTCTCGTTGCCTCTGTTGGTTTCGCGCATGCTGAAAGCATTGCTATTCCAAGCGCACGTCCTATGGTAGATGGTGTGAGTACCGATGTAGAGACTGTTAGTAGTTCTAGCAAAGCACAACATCACGTGAGTACAGGTGTGATTACGCCAAATGATTGGACGTATACAGCATTACAAACACTAGTTAAGCACGGTGCTATTACAGATACACATGGTTTTGTCTTTGATGGCAATACAAGCTATACAAAGGATGAGCTCATGCCTCTTATCGACGAAGTCGTAACAAAACGGGAGCAAATGAACGATAACGATCGCCAATATGCATTGCGTATTTACCAAGAAAATATGCGTGATGTAATGGATTATCGTATTGCTCGCGACAAGAAGGTTACCCGAGAGCGTCGTCAAAAATTAGATGAGAAACGTGCTGAAAAGGCTAAGAAATCTGGTAAAACATATCAAGTATCTAAATCTCAACAAGAGGCTTTAGATACAGCTACTGACGAAGTGGCAAAACCAGAAGAGCGCGCGTTAACTGACGAACAAATCAAAGAAAAAATGAAGAAATTCAAAATTGATGACTCTCGCGTTAAAGTAAATAATAATGTGCGCATCCGTTATACCGGTGGTAAGGATACAAAATCTAAAACCGATGCTCGTATGCAAACGGAGATGACTTTCACTCTATAACCCTATTTAAGGAGTTATAATGATTGATTTTTTAAAGAAACAGCTGTTTACCGTCCACCAAAACGGTAAGCAGCAGGTGAGCGAGGTCTTTAAATATATAGGGCCTGGCATCATCGTCACAGTTGGGTTTATCGACCCTGGCAATTGGGCAGCCAATCTAGCTGCTGGTGCTAGTTATGGTTACGATCTATTGTGGGTAGTTACGCTATCTACGATTATGCTTATTTTATTGCAACATAACGTGGCCCACTTAGGCATTGTACGAGGCCAATGTTTATCCGAATGTGCTTATGAATTCCTGCCGCGTTACGTGTCCAGGTTCGTATTGAGTACGGCGGGCATTGCAGCGGCAGCGACTGCACTAGCTGAGTTTATCGGCGCAGCCATCGCATTGAAAATGCTATTTGGCATTCCTCTTTTGATAGGCAGTGTTTTGACGGCTGTTATCTGTACCATTATGCTCATAACAAACTCTTATCGGAAGCTAGAGCGTATCATTGCAGGATTCGTATCCCTTATTGCGTTGGCGTACCTCGTAGAGGTCAACATGGTCAATGTAGATTGGGCGGCAGCTGGTATTGGTTGGGTAGACCCTAAGGTTCCTAATGGATCGATGCTCGTTATTTTGAGTATCTTAGGGGCTGTTATTATGCCTCACAATTTGTTCTTGCACTCAGAAATCATCCAAAGTCGCCAGTTCAACACGCAAGATCCTTCTGTAATGAAGCGCCAATTGCGTTATGAATTTCTAGACACTCTATTATCTATGGGTATTGGCTGGATGATTAACTCTGCCATGATCTTATTGGCGGCGGCAGTGTTCTTTGCTCATGGCATTGAAGTAACGGAGCTTGAACAGGCTGAGGAGTTGTTACGACCTCTCATTGGTCCGGCAGCAGGTACAATCTTTGCTATCGCATTGCTCTTTGCGGGCTTTGCATCATCTGCTACGGCAGGTATGGCAGGGGCGAGTATCTTTGCCGGTATGTTTGGTGAGTCTTACGATATGAAAGACTTCCATACAAGATTAGGCTTGGCATTAACCTATATTCCAGCATTGCTTTTGATTGTATTCGTTACTGATTCATTCCAAGCCTTGTTGATTTCCCAAATGTTCTTGAGCTTGCAATTGCCGATAACTATCTTCTTGCAGCTTTATATGACAAGTAGCCGCAAGGTGATGGGGCAATATGCGAACCATACATATACGAATGTACTATTATGGGGCATTGGTATTGTGGTAACCGTTATGAACATCTACCTACTCTATGTAGGCGCATAATATACGAGCGTATAGTAGGTGTATAATACACAATCTCATATTTGCATGAAGCTAGTAGACTAGTAGTAAGGCTTAGAAAACAATCGAATCGTTAGCTCATAATGTAAAGCTAATAATGATAGAGAAAAAGACTGCGGTAGCGGTCTTTTTTTCATATTCGGTTATGTATATTGATTATGTAAAAAGCGTATCCAAGAATACCCATGTGGGCTATAAAATATGTTACAATTAAAGATAACATAAATCTGTAGGGAGAATTCCCTCATCAGTGTAATAGATAGAAATTAGGAGGACCTAATGGCAGACGAAGTAAAAGTACAAGATGCAATGCAATCTGATTTCAGTGTTGTAGTAAACGATATTGCAGAGGAATTATTAACACGCCTAAATATGGATGAGGATGGTTCTGTTATCGACATGTTCCAAACAGGTTCTTTTGATCCTTGGCAATTATTCGTGTTCTTTGGTGCTTTAGAAAAAGCTCTCGTTGATTTTAGAACAGATAAACGGAAGAAAACTGTTATCGTTCATGCCCAACCTGAAGCCCTTATCGGCATTGGCCGCGTAGTGACACCTGTATCCACTATGCTTGAGCATGTGTTGATGTCTCGCTTGAACGACATGAGCGAAGGTCGTTTGGAAACAGGTATGCTTACAGTATCTGCTGGAAGCATCGACTACGAAGGTGTTAATCTAAAAGGCCGCCACGTTGTTATCGTATGCGATCTTGTAGATGAAGACTCCGATTATCTCAAAGAATGCATTAATTTATGTAAAGAGATGAAAGCAAGTCACGTAGTGGCTGTACCTCTCATGTTGTGGAATCCTGAGTTGATTGACAATTTGACAGAGGAAACTATCAAGGCGGAGTTATCCCATGAAAATCGTCCTCTCTCCTAGTAAGACTAAAACGATTACTCCTGCTGCTACCAATGATGGGGCAGTACATACTGCAGTCTTAGACGGTCAATTTCAACCGCACATCACACAAGACATTGTAAAACATGTGCAATCTCTCGATGTGGCCGCCCTTGGCAAGGCTTTAAAATTAAAGGATGATAAGGCGCAGGCGCTCTTTGAATTCTATCAAGATTTTGAGTCCCATCCTGTTGGGCTTGCTTGTGAAAGCTACGATGGTATTGCCTTCAAATATTTAGACTGGCAGAACTTGTCCGATGAGGCTAAGGCCTTTGGTGAAAGCCACCTCGTTGTGATGTCTGCCCTATACGGCGTTGTAGAGCCTACGATGGGCGTTAGAGACTATCGATTAGATATGGTTGATAAGGTAGGCATTAATTTATACGACACGTGGCGCGAAACGGTGGATGCATACTTTCACAAGGAAGATTGGATCCTAAATCTAGCGTCTAAAGAATATGCGAAAATGGTGAACCATCCTAAGGTGGTAACTGTTGAGTTTTGGGAATTGCGAGGCGACACATTTAAACAGATGAGTACGTCCTCTAAAATGAGTCGTGGCATGATGGCCCATGCATGTTTGACGGAGCAAGTGAAGCATGTACGGGATTTGCCCCGTGAAATTAATGGATTTATCTGTGTTACCGATATTGAATCCATTACCATACCAAGTGAATCGATGACGGTTCGTTATGAAAGGAAGTGATTGTTTGCAAGTGCAAGACATTCTCGCAAAAGACCTCGTTGGCGATGAATGGCTAACAGAGGATGAGCTAAGATTTCTCATGTCTGTAACTGATGAAGAACAGTTGCAGTTAATATATAAAAAGGCTTATGAAGTGAAGGCGAAATATGTAAAGCCTGTAGCGTATTATCGTGGCCTCATCGAGTTCTCGAACCGATGCATCAAAAACTGTAATTACTGCGGTATCCGTCGTGAAAATGACAAGACGGAACGCTTTGATATGAACCGTGAAGATATCATCAAGATGGCGCAGTGGGCCTATGACCATGAATATGGTTCTATTACACTTCAATCTGGCGAACGTTGTGATGATGCCTTTGTGGATTATGTGGTGGATTTAATTCGCGATATTAAAGCTATTGGCGATGGATCCCTTGGCATTACGATGTGCGTAGGGGAACAAAGCGAAGAGGCGTACCGCCGCATGCGTGAAGCCGGCGCTAGTCGTTATTTATTGCGCATTGAAACAACAAATAAAGAGCTATATCATAAAATTCATCCTCAAGATGAACTACACTCCTTTGAAACGCGCGTTGAATGCTTACGTAGCTTGCGCCGCGTAGGTTTCCAAGTGGGTACAGGTGTTATGATTGGTTTGCCTGGTCAAACCGAAGAAGACCTTGTAAATGATATCTTGTTCTATCGTGATATGGATATCGATATGATCGGCATGGGTCCGTATGTGGTGCATCACGATACGCCGCTAGGCCAAGAGGCATTGGCGATGGGAATCGATGACGAATCAGGTAAATTGCGCCGCATTCAATTGGGCCTAAAGATGATTGCGTTGACACGTTTATTCTTGAAAGACGTAAATATTGCGGCCACAACAGCATTACAAGCGTTGGATAAACTCGGCCGTGAAAAAGGCCTTGCTGCCGGTGCTAATATCTTGATGCCTATCATTACCATTCCGGAACACCGTGCAAAATATTTGCTGTATGATAACAAACCTTGCGTAGATGATAATGCAGACAAATGTAAAGACTGCTTAACGCGCCGCGTAATGTCCATCGGCGATACCGTAGGTTGGAAGCAAAATGGAGACTCCAAACATTACGGAAAACGTACGGGAGAGTTTTAGCTTTTAGAGAGTTTTAGTTTGTATATGAGGTTGTATTATGGAGACAAAATGGTATTCTGATTTTTGGCGGTTGTTTGCTAGTCCTTTTAAAGGCGGTATTGATCAAGTGGTGCAATCGGGCACTTTGCAAAAAGGTTTCTGGGGCACTGTATTCTTGTGGGCTATTCCATATATTATATTGGCTTTATTTGGGACGATGTTAATTCCATTTCTACCCCATAATGAATTTACTGGTTTGACCTTTTTAATCGGTATTGGTGCAAGTTTTATATTTGTTTTTGCATGGCTCATCAGTATCGGTTGGTCCTTTGTAATGGTTGCCATCGGTTCTTATGTATATAACTGGGTTATTACTAAAATGGGTGGTACCGACAATGTACAAGCTATTATGAAAGTTAGTTGGTATCTACAAGGGTATGAAGTACTATTATTTAGTATTGGATATACGATAGTCTTGATCGTAATGGGACTATTAGGTCTTGTATTCGATAGTAGTGCTATTGCTGGTTTCGTATATTTTGTAGGAACCGTGACATTAATTATTATTTCTATCTGGGTATCCTTAGAACTTATGGCAAGACAGGTCATGCTTACTAAAATGAAAGTTTTCATTGCCTGTATCATTACGTCCATTATTTTTGTTCTTATCTGGGCAATCTTCATGGCACTTCTTGGTGGCTGTGCCTCTTTAGTTGGTAGATAATATTGATATATAAATTAATATTAATAAAGAGTCCTCTTTTTTTGATAAATTTTTTCGGAAAAAGAGGACTTTTCTATTTGGGTGTCGAAATGTATTAGCAAAAGCCGTAATTTGCCATTAAGGAGGCGATTCCGATGAAAGAGTACAGTAGTGATAAAATTAGAAACGTTGCTGTTGTTTCCCACGATGGTGCAGGTAAAACAGCTCTTGTTGAATCCTTGTTGTTAACCTCTGGTGCGGTTGATTTCGTAGGTAAAGGCCAAGACAATAAACATATTATGGACTTTGAACCTGAAGAAATTAAACGTAACGTAACAATCCAATTGGGCATGGCTCCATGTGAATGGCATGACCATAAGGTTAACTTCGTAGATACTCCAGGCTATAACGAATTCCATGGCG
>CABTYY010000001.1:0-58534 GCA_902489125.1 uncultured Veillonella sp. | reverse complement strand
TTGCGCAATTCATGAGCTTCAAGAGCGCGATCCAAGATTTTGCGAGCCAATGCTTTTGTTTCAGACAAGTTAGTATGATGGTGATCGTAACCAATGTGTTCTGCACCTGGTAAACGAGCTGCATCAGATGTTGTGATAACTTTTGTGTTGAAGCAACGTGCTACGTCCATGATAGCAGGGTAAACGTCTTGAACGTCAGCTACCCAGCAATCAAGAGCGCCTGTACCAAGTACAAGTTCCGCACCGATAGCATTACACAATGGAATAACGTTTTCATAACGGTACATACTGGACAAACCAGAGCAGCAGATACCGTAGAATTGGATGCCTTTAGCACCGATAGCTTTTGCTTTTTCTAAGTACTCTTCAGAGGCACCAATTGTACAAATTTGTGATACTAATGTTGGCAAGTGACCATGAACAGCGATGTTAACATAACCTTTTTTCAATGCACCGATGTTAACTTTGGATGTACGACGACCACCTTGACCGAACAATGCATCTGTTGCGATGTCCGCTGCTACTACGCCTGTGAATGTGAAAGCAAGACCACAACGCAAGAATTGTTTCATGTTGCTTTCCCAATCGCCATCTGTACCTACGCAAGTACGATGATATGCATCAAAGGCTTCATTGTACGCAGAAATAGGTAAGATATCAAGGTTTTTCCAAACTTCACGGCGCTCAGCTGGAGCTAACGCTGTAATTGTTTTATATTCGCCAGGCAATGCACGGCTCAAATCTTCTAATAGAACATCTGCCAAGTCATTAGCCACTTCTTTTAAGGAACGACCTTCTTCAGGAATGTTGAAAGCTTTACATACTGTGCGAATTTTTTCTTCGCCCAAAATTGGGATATCCAATTGATCGTTAGCAGCAGCTTTCAAAGAAATCAAGATTTCGCGAGCATGCGCACCATGTTGTGTTAAGCCACCAGCGGCTGCGCGTGTCATATTACGAGCTACGATAAGGTCAGCATCAGCACCGCAGACACCACGAGGGCTCTTAGGTGTAATTTTACATGGACCCATGAAGCAAACACGACAACATACGCCTGCAATACCAAAAGTACATTGTGGTTGTTGTTTATCGAAACGGTCAAATACTGTATCGCAACCAATTTGCTCCATGCGAAGGATCATTTCGCGCACAGCAGGATCTGGTGTTTGTTCGATAACATCTTGTTTTGTAGGCCAAGTTTTACGGTATTCTGCAACAGCTTTCATGTAGTCATTTACGCCATGTTCATGAGGTACCCCTGGTTCATGAGTGTGTGGCACCCATTTATCCGTCGGCATAGCCTTTGCATGACTATGGTCGTGACCATGTTCATGATCGTGATCGTGATGATGATCATGGTCGTGATCGTGATGGTGACCGCCACAATGGCAGTGGTCATGGTCATGGTGATGATGGTCATGATCATGATGGTGATGATGTTCGCCATGGCTGTGGTCATGGGTATTTTTGTTTTCCACATCTTTATTCATAATAAACCTCCTAGGGGCCTACGTAGGCCAACTAACAATAATAAGAAAACATATTCTACTTTTATTTTTTAAATCCACCACACTTGTGGGTTTTAAATCCTATCTCCTAAATATGTTTTAACCTAATTTAAGTATATTTTTTGACAGGGCATTTGTCAATTATTTTTTGAGAATTTTTTGACTCATTTGCTTCAAAGAACATCGTAATTGCTATATTTATCAAATTCGATATTTTCAGTTTTCTTTCACAAAGCAAAAGAGGTTAATTCCTGTGAACTTAGGGAATTAACCTCTTTTATCTATAGAATACTATATTTATATATTGTTTTATATGAATTATTATTTGCAAACAGTACTTAATACTCTAACATTCCATCTGTATAATTTATAAGAATTGTTGCATAACTTGAGCCACTTCAGGCAAATGGAATCGCTTTGCTCTATCTGATCTCGCTACAAGAACTAATTGACGGAAACATAGTTTCGATGCTAAAGGATAGAATTTAACTTTATCATCATCACCTTTACTATTAAGTGTACTCGGCAAGAATGTAATACCATAATCATCTTCTACCAAGGATCTACAAGTGTCAAGATTTTCAGAACCAATAACCGCTTTAGGCACAAAGGATTCAGCCTGACATAGACGATTTACCAAGGTTCGCAACTTAAGGCCTTCTCTTATGAGAATAAAAGGGAAAGACCCAAATGGTGCTATCTCATGTATTCCATTCGGTGTCATAAGCGAGTCAGCAATAGCTATAGCTTTTTTATTCTCTACACTAACAGCTAATAAAATTTGCTCATCTAACACAGGATAACTTTCAAGAGCTTGAGAGTAAATTGGTGTTGGAAATAGACCTACATCAACCAATCCATCACAAATTTGTTGCTCCAAAAAATGGGACTCCCCTTCTACTACATGAAATTCCCAGGATGGCTCAATTTGTTGAAAGCTCTTCAATGTTTTTCCCAACATATGGTGACCATAGAATTGAGATAATCCAATACGCACATGATAAGCCGCATCAGACCCTTGATTAATGATCGACTGCGTTAAAGCCTCTACCTTTCCTACTAAAGGCATACCCTCTTTAGCAATTTGTAAGGCTGCAGCGGTTGGTACAACCTTTGTCCGATCTCGAGCAAATAAAGGTACACCTAATTCAGCCTCAATGCGACGAATACTTTGACTCAATGCGGGTTGAGAGATATATAGTTTTTTAGACGCCTTTGAAAATGATGCCATCTCAACGATGGTACTTATATATTTAATATCCTTTATATCCATAAAAACACCTTATAACAAAACATTATTGATTTATCATAAGTATATATTACCACAAAAGAAAGAGCCCTCCACAAGGAAGGCTCTTTCTTTAAAGTTTTAAATAATCTCAAGACAGAAATACAACTGACTCAATATATTACATTAGAGTTTTTAATACATCCAATACTTCTTGTGGCAATTCGTTTTTATGACCAATAAGTTTTTCTACATAGTCATAGCGGAACTCGAAAGCTTTGTGTAATTGGTGATGGTATTCACGCACTTGGAATGGTGGTTCAAAACCAGGAACCTCAACATAAGAGAGGTTTTCATATTTATAGAATGGTTTGAAGTCCAATGCACCTTCTACCAAACGTTCCAATAAATCAAGAGTTACCTCTTTAGGAATTTTATTTTCCAAGAAGAAACCTGTGTTCATGATGTAACATTGTACGCCACATTCAGAGAATAATTTTTTGTAGCTTTCATAGTCACGAACCAATGGATATGTACGGAATGGATTTGCATATGGTTCGATAACAAGTGCATTTGGATCAACGTGAGCATCCAGCTTTTCAGCAGTAGAACGACGTGTCGCCAGTGTTGCGCCCATTGTAGATGCCAAAACAGGATCATTAATTTTAAGGATTGGTGGCAAAGTTTTATCTTTCATAAGCCATACAATGGCATTAACTGGTTGATCTACGTAGTTTACACGATTATCTGTCCAGAATTGAGATTTAATAGCGCGACCATTATTATTACGCACATCTTCTGCCAATACAACCTTACGGCCATCCTCATCCATAGTTACGCCAACATTTTGTAGAGTCAACAAGAATTCATTAGCAGGATGTTCCACAGGATAGTCTTGCATTTTGTCGAAATATGTAGGTTCAAGAGCAATAGAACTCAAGTCATTAGTATTAATGATATACGCATCGTCATGCAAGATAGAAATATCATAACGACCATCATGCTTTTCATGAGTTAATGTAGATTTACCAGAACCGGACAAGCCAAATACACCGATAGTGTAGCTTTTACCATTGTCAAGATTGTAACGTTTCATACCGCCGTGGCATGCTACATAATCAAAACGATTCGCCAAGGACCAAGCCAATGTAAGGGTACCTTTTTTATGCTCACCGAAGTAGCGCATACCAAGAATCATAGCGCAGTTATGAGCTGGGTCAAAAATAGCAAGCCCACCCGGATGACCTGGTACCACATAGTCAGGATCAGAATAGATATAAATATCGCCTTCTGGAATTTCTACACTATCATTGTAGAATTCTTTTACGGCTGCATCAAAGAACTTAAAGTTCATGATCCAAGAATACAAAATGGATGCATGGTCTTTCGGAATCATCAAATGCGCACGAGCAGTAAATTTTTTATCAAGACCTACGATAGTATCAGCAGAAATCCATTCTTTACCACGGCTATCATAGACTGCATCACGTGCAATATTAGCAAGTTCCACTTCGTCAATGCCTTCATCGCCAATAATGCGACGAGCTTTTGCATAACGGCCTGTAGTTTTACCATCGTTTGTAACAAGTACCTTTGCATCAGCTGGCAAACCTTGCTCGCATGGTTTATATACAGACATATCGAGGACGATAACACCAGGTTCTTCAGTGGCAAATTGATACGCTTGTGCCACAGATGTTACAGGAGTTACATTGTTTCCATAAAATGCAGTTTCAATAGTACTGCGCATCTTAGAAAATAATGGGTTTGTTTTAATTTCACTTTGCTTCCAAACGCGTCTTGTCGACATAGTATCCAGATCCTCACCTTTAATATATACGTAATTTCTCTTGTAAAAGTAGTTTAAGATAAGAAAATACTGCATCCGCAAATACTTTCATTATTATCTATTTTACCCTTTTCGGATAAATTTGTATACACAAAGTAGATGAATTATAAGAAATTAATGCATGCTTATCTCAAATTAGTGCAACATAATTATTTTTTAGTTTTATTAATAAAGCCATCTATTTTACCAATCAAATCATCTACATCAAAATCACCACGCTCTGCGATCATCTTTATAGTAGCCACTTTTGCCATCACTTTCACCATCGGTGTTTTCAATTTCTCAAATTTAGGATTTAAAGAAATCAAATAATCTACAACCTCAGGGCTTTGCTTGATTAAATTAGAGAGAGTTGTCTTTGCATCGATATGGAAACGACCGTCAGCATCGGTAGCGAGTGGCTCTTCATCTACCTCTTCTGCAGCCTCTTGGGCTAAGGATTTATCAGTATCATTACCCTTACCAGTACTATTTTCTGCATTTCCTACAAACTCTGTCTTATCCCAAGTTAATAGTGTGCGAGAACCTTCCAATTCACGGATATGAGTGCAATCTTGCATCATTTCTAGAACGCCACGGAATTTACCATTTTCATCACGTACTGCAGTGTAGATAACATAGATAAATAATCCCGGTTTATTAATCCAGAATTCAGCTTGGCTTTGCTCACCTGAGCGGAACTTCTCAACGATTTCTTCTACAACGTGAACGGATTTCGCAGGGTGACAATTCTTCACCTCACGACCGATAACATTGGCACTGCGAGGGAATATACGATGTGGTGTATCACTGTAGAATTTAACGAGTTCGTTTTCATCTACATAAGACAAATCTACAGGAAGATGGCGGAACAATAGATTGATTTGCTCTAAGGTCAATTTACCTGTGGCTACATCGAGGACTGTATCCTTGCCAACTTGTGCTCCACCTACAGGGCCTACATATTTAGACAATAATCCAGCTAAATCGTTTAGGAACTCATTAGATACAGCACCATTTTGACCAGCAGTATTTCCATTTAATTGAGCTGCAGAATCGTTGATGCCTGGCACGACATACAAACCTGGCGGATTGATGATAGCATAACCAATTTCGTGATCGTTTTTGCTCATGCGCACAAACTCTTCGTCGCTTAAAAGTTTATAAGATGTTGGTAACAGTACTTCTAACTCTTTAGAGTTCAAATCGCGTAACTTCTCTAACGTTTCTGGTACAGACGCTAAGAATTCTTCGTATTTATCCTCCCGTAGTAAAGCATAGGATGCAGAGATAGCATCGCGTACACCGTCATCAAAGGTCCACATTATACGCGTTGGGCGGTCAAAACCATGATCCTCTAGCATTGGATATAGTTGATTTTGTTTACGAGATAGATGAATACGCCATTCTGCTAGGGAATCAAACACGCCTAGCCAAGGATTTTTAATAAACTTATCTTGCTTTAACAATTCATCAGCTTCAAGAGCTACCTTTTCAACAGCATTAATTTCTTCTAAGTACACCCACAATGGATGATTTTCAGGGTACTCATTTTCGGCGCGCACCAACACACCGTCAAATAAGTTCAATAGATCATCCATCTTATCCAGGATTTCTTCATCCTTATATACCCCCTTCAAACTTTGCTCTGCATAAGCAAACTCGTCAGGCGTGCAAGTGCCTAATTTTTCTTTCAAAATACGATTGCCCTCTTCCAACGACAATTTACCATCTAAATAATCCTCTTTAATAGATACAATAATTCTGTACCGTTCGTTATTAATGTCTAGCTTTTGCTTTAATGGATTCATATGCTTATACCTCCAAAGGTCAAAGACTATTAGTATATACAATATATTATTACTATATTAAATATACTTTTATTATATCTATTTTGAAAGTAATTTTCAGTTGCCATAGTCACAATTCTATATTTTTATATCAAATTTTAGTCTATCCATTATGCAGTCTTCACAAAAAAAGCACCCATACAATGTATGGGTGCATTCTGTTAATTTCTAAAATCAATATATTCAGTTTTAGAAGATGCCACAGGATTACCATTAGAGTCTGTAGCCGGGTTGAAACGCCATGTGGAGATTTTCTCAACAAGAGCCTCATCAAGAGCGCTAACCCCACTAGATTTTACAACCTCTATGTCCCCTACAGAACCATCTTCATTAATTGTAAAACGCACATCTGCACTATGGATCGAATCGCCATAACCAGCAATATTAATTTGATCTACAGGTGGTGTAGATATAGCTACAGGCAATTGAAATGGCGCCGCCAACACAGAGGCTGCCATACTCGTTGCAAACAATGCGCTTAACACAGTACAACGCAACACTTTATTCATCACATTCTCCTTATTTAGCTGTTACAGCTTGTTTAGGTAGAGTAATTGTCATCCCAATAATAGATTCATGAGCCTTTTGATCTACGCCGATAGCAGGTGTAAATTTCCATTGTAGAATGGCTTTCTTCACTGCTTCATCAATTGGAGCATAGCCAGAGGAACGTTCTACGAATACGTTTTTAACATTCCCTTTTTTATCAATTAAGAAGCGTACGCGCATATTAGGCGCTACCGTAGCTGTTTGAGGAACCTCAGGCAACTCAGGTTTTACAATTTCCACTTCGCGCGGAGATTCTAAGAACTTAGCCGCATCAGCTGTATAGTTACCTAATACGCCAAAGGATGCAACAAGTAAAGCCGCCGCAGTGAATCGGAATAATTTATTCATAATATGCCTCCTTATTTATTGTAAGTCTATGAATAATATCATACTAAATAAAGATGAATATTTAAAGAACATTTTCTTATTGATAAATTTTCTCATTTATGTTATATTGAGACTAAGATAACTGTTCGGACTTACATATCAGGTTGATATGACAAAAAAATTACACAAAGGAGGTTCATCATGAGACGTAGAAAGCGTATTCAAATGAAGGTCATGATGGTACTTGGTATCGTTGCCCTCGTTGGGCCTAACCATCTACAAGCTCTCATCCATTAAATGATCGTGACCCTAGCAGAAGACCGTATAACTGCCAATAGCCGCTACGTTAGTAGCGGCTATTTTTCTGTTTAAATTTAGTATCTATAAAAAGGAGGTTTATTATGAAGTTCAACCGAGTCGTATTAGTCGTCGTATCATTAGCACTTATGTTATTAGCTCTTGCCGGTTGTGGTAAGGATACAGCTCAAGACAGTCAGAAGAAACTAAACGTCGTTGCCACAACGACAATGTTAACGGATTTAGTAAAAGAAATCGGCGGTGACCATGTGTCCGTACAAGGTCTCATGGGACCTGGCGTAGACCCTCACCTCTATCAAGCGAGCGCCGGCGATGTAACGGCTATGTCTAAAGCAGATGTGGTCGTATACAACGGCGTTCACCTAGAAGGCAAAATGGGTTCCATTTTCGATAATTTAACGAAACAAAATAAAGCAACCATCCGAGTGTCCGATGCCATTGATCCAGCCACATTGCTAGACTTCGACGAAGAAGATGGCGTGAAAACAAAAGACCCTCATATTTGGTTCGATGTAGCGAACTGGAAGCTCGCTGCTAAAGCTGTATATGAAGGTCTCGCTAAAGCAGATCCTGCCCACAAAGAAGATTTCAAAAAACGATATGATGCATACCTCACTAAATTAGACGAAACAGATGCATACATCAAAGCACAAGCAGAATCGATTCCTAAAGAATCTCGCGTTCTCGTAACAGCACACGATGCCTTCCAATACTTTGCTCGCGCTTATGGCTTTGAAGTAAAAGGTTTGCAAGGTGTAAGTACTGCTACAGAAGCTGGTACACAAGATGTGAATGAACTTGTTCAATTTATCGTAGATCACAAAATTAAAGCGATCTTCGTAGAATCTTCTGTACCACACAAAACAATTGAAGCCGTTCAAGAAGCAGCTAAGGCTAAAGGCTGGAACGTTGCTATCGGTGGTGAATTATACTCCGACTCCCTCGGTTCTGAAGGCACTGAAGGCGGCACATATATCGGTATGGTAAAAGCCAATATCGATACCATCGCTAAAGCACTTAAATAACAAATAACGTTTTAAAACAGGGACGCCATAAAATGTATGTCCCTATGTAAGTACACGTGCTACTAGTAATACATTGCTAGTAGCACTCATTAGTAAAAGGAGGTCTCTATGGAATGGGCCGTTGAAGTTGAAGATATGACCGTAGCTTATACGACAAAACCCGTATTATGGGACGTAGATATGAAGGTACCCATCGGTTCCTTAGCAGCTATCGTCGGCCCTAATGGGGCTGGTAAATCAACATTATTAAAGGCCATGCTTGGCCTATTAACAGTTATCTCAGGAAGTGTTAAGTTTTATATAGACCACCACTTAGCGATGGACAAACATGATTACAAGAAAATCGCTTACGTTCCTCAAAGTGGTAGTGTCGATTGGGACTTTCCTACTACCGTATTAGACGTCGTACTCATGGGCCGTTATGGTCATCTAGGTTGGTTCAAACGACCTAGTAAAAAAGATAAAGAACTGGCCCTCTCTATGATCGATAAAATGGGCATGAGTGACTATGTAAATAGACAAATTCGTCAGCTTTCAGGGGGACAACAACAGCGTGTATTCCTTGCGAGAGCCCTCGTACAAGAGGCCGACATTTACCTCATGGACGAACCTTTCAAGGGCGTCGATAAAACGACAGAGCACGCTATTATTTCCCTGTTACAAGAAATGAAAGCGCGCGGCAAAACAGTTATCGTCGTGCACCACGATTTAAATACGGTACCTCAATACTTTGACTGGGTAACGATGGTAAATAAACAGACTGTTGCCTATGGCCCTGTAGCAGATACGTTTACGGAAGAAGCCATCGAGCGCACCTACGGCAAGGGGAGGATTGTATGACTATACTCCAATCCTATACGACGCAGATGGTACTGCTCGGCACGGCGCTCTTAGGCCTGGCCAGTGGTATTGCGGGCACCTTTGCAGTACTGCGCAAAGAAAGCCTCATCGGTGATGGACTCTCCCATGCGGCACTACCTGGTGTAGTCATCGCCTTCTTGCTAACAAGCATCAAGGATATCGAGGTGCTCATCACCGGTGCTGCTCTCTCCTCAATTACCGCAGCTTGGCTCATTACCATCACCGTCGAAAACAGTAAAATTAAATTTGATGGAGCTTTGGCCACTATCTTATCGGCATTCTTTGGGCTCGGCATGGTTCTCCTCACCTACGTACAAAGCCTAAATAATGCAGGGCAGGCGGGGCTTTCAAAATTTATATTTGGACAGGCAGCCACCATATTAGCCCGCGACGTGTACATTACATCGGCGGCAGCACTCATCATCATTGTGTTAACTGCACTATTTTGGAAGGAGCTAAAACTCATTTCCTTTGACGTGGAATATGCCAGAACATTACAAATCCCTGTCACCTTTACCCTCATTTTGTATCGTGCTCTATTGATCATGACCATTATCATCGGCATTCAATCGGTAGGTGCTATCTTGATTAGCTCCCTACTCATTGCACCGGCCGTAGGGGCCCGCCAGTGGACGAACAAGCTAGGAACCATGTGTATACTAGCAGGATTCTTCGGCATGGTATCTGCCATCGGCGGCACTATCTGGAGTACAGCCGTACAAAAACTACCGACAGGGCCTGCCATCATCGTCATCCTGTCGATTATCGTCCTATTGAGCCTCATTTTTGCACCTAATAGAGGCATCTTGTGGCAATATCGTAAAAACAAACAATCAAAACGAGCTTTATTATCTGAAACTGCGAGAATAAGCCCTGCTGATTTACAACAAAAGATATATAGAGCTGAGGGCGGACAGCCTCATATAGGAGGTGCCCCATGACAGTACATACAGAGATTTTACTCATCGCCATTGCGGTATCCATTGCGTGCGCCATTCCTGGTGTATTCCTCGTGTTGCGCCGCATGTCTATGATGGCCGACGCCATTACTCACACCGTATTCCTTGGCATCGTACTTGCCTTCTTCGTAACAGAAGACTTAAACTCCCCCTTACTTCTAGTAGGGGCAACCGTAGTCGGCGTAGGAACGGTGTGGCTTACAGAGATGATTCATAACACGGGCCTCGTCAACGAAGACGCGTCCATTGGTATCATCTTCCCCCTTCTATTCTCCATTGCCATCATCCTCGTCAGTCTCTATAGCGGCAACGCACACCTTGACGTAGATACGGCACTTCTAGGGGAAATCGCATTCGCCCCATTCGACAGATGGATTGTAAACGGCACCGACTTAGGGCCCGTATCGCTATGGATTTCCCTAGGGGTAGCGCTTATCAACCTCGTATTGGTAATGCTCTTCTACAAGGAACTGCAACTATCTACCTTTGATCCACTCCTAGCAGGACTTTTCGGCTTTATGCCCACCCTCATCCATTACGTGCTCATGACCATGGTATCCCTCACCGTGGTGGCCTCCTTCCAAGCGGTAGGCGCCATCCTCGTTATTGGACTTATGATCGGCCCAGCGGGCATCGCTTATTTATGGACGGACTCTGTGAAAGCCATGCTTATGAGCAGTATCATTATCGGCATTATCTGTGCCGTCATCGGTACGGAAGTTGCTTTCACCTTAGACGTATCCATTGCAGGCGCTATCGCGACGACCATAGGTCTCGCCTTATTAGTCGCCGTTATAGGTACACCAAAGACGGGCTATATCGCAACCTATCGTCGCCAACGCCACTTGCGCCGTCACTATCGTGAAATGATGATGCTCTGCCACATCTACACCCATATGAATACACCTGTAGCGGCCACTGAAAACGGCATCGGCACCATTCACGAACACTTAAACTGGAAGCCAGACTATACACACCAAGCCGCATCACACCTTAAGAAACAAGGTCTGTTGTATGTGACAAATGGGTACTACATGCTCACCGATAAAGGTGTAGCGCAGGTAAAGGAAATCATTTAATTAATTTTATTTAATTAATTTTATTTAATGAATGTTAATTAGACGCCTTCAAAAATACATATTTTTTCCCAACAAAAAAGAAGCTGAAATCAATGCAGTCTGCAAGATTTCAGCTTCTTATTTTGTATTTAATTATATGGCTAGAACACAACACGCATCTGATACCACTTAGCACCGCCGTGATCAGATACAGATTCACCTTCATTTACAAAGCCAAACTTGGCATAATAATAGATCTTTTCTTCCTTACAGGTTAGAATAACACCCTTACGCTTTTCCTCTCTCGCAAGATCAATGAAAGCCTCAATTAACTTGCCACCTACGCCGCGATTGCGATGCGCTGGCATTGTATTTAGACCAAATATCATCTGCCATGCACCGTTCGGATTGTGCAAGGAAGCATCGGCGAACATCTCATCCGTTAATATTTCATCATCCGTTACAAAACCATCGATAAAACCTATTGGCGTATCCCCGTCAAAGGCAATCAAAAACTGACCGGCATAATACTTTAATCGCTCTGCAAAGGCCTCACGAGGGGCCGCCTCTGCAGGTGGAAAACAAGTTGCTTCTATATGTGTTACTACATCTAAATCTTCGGTTGTTGCTTTTCGTATTAATATATCCATATTCTTCTCCATCGTATATACATATTTTTTAGTATATACCGTTTATAAAATAAAGGCTACACATTCAATACGTGATGTGTAGCCTTTTCTATTCTACTTTTTCGTATATTTAGGCACATTGCGATACTGCATCGGCAATGAGCTCTCTTTTACCTTAAATCCATGCTTCTCGTAGAACGGTGCATTAGTGCTATCACCAATCATAACATTAATGTACAAGTAAGACTTGTAAGCGTCTTTCACCATTTCTAGTAAATGACTTGCAATCCCATGTCCCTGATAATCGGGATCTACGAGCACATAATTGATAAAGCACACTAGCTCGCTATCATCCATAACGCGGATAAGACCGACTAAACGTTCACCATCCCACGCAGAAATCACACGAGATGAATTCATTAGAGCCTTGTACAAACGATCAGGATACTTGCCTACCACCCAACGGACAGATAGAAATAAATCAGCTACCTGCTGGGGCGTAAAATATCGTTCTTCAGTATAGGTTATTGCCATAACAGCTCCTCCAACAAATCCTGAGATATATGCACTATCAAATAGATAATCTCTATTAAACAAGTTCCTTGCTCATATATATAACATCATCCATAGGGTTATGATAATATGGCTCACATTCAACAAAACCATGCTTCTTGTACAAATGGATGGCTGCCTGTAACGGTTCAATTGTATCTAGTACCATTTCTTTATAGCCAGAGGCCTTAGCATGGTCCATGATACTTTCAATAAGACGATCGCCAAGAGCATGTCCACGCCCCTCAGGTCGTACATAGAGACGTTTCATTTCACAACGGGCCTCACTATGCTGATAATACGCCACCATACCGAGCACAACCTCATTATCATCGATAGCTACTAATAACTCACCATTGGGAGCCGTATATTTCTCAGCAATATCAGCCAATTCCTTATCTAAATTCTGAAAGGACAAATCACGACCAAGCCACCGGGTATACTCAAGGATTAACTCTTTTACCTGAGCTAAATACAGTTTGCCATCAACTATTTTAATCATATACACTCCAACGGATACAATCCTCACAACTATTTCTTCTTATATGGTCTATGTTGGAAGATTTCTTTTACAAATCCCTCTCCAACAATAGTACTACCTTCCAGGATAAAGAACTCTGTACCAACTTGTAAGCTAGAATAATCTGTATCCTCATTCACTGGCAACGCATTAGATCGTATTGGCTGATCAAAGATAACATCCTCACCATCAATAAAGTTGATACCAAGATACTCCTCAGTACCTTTTATAACAATATGAGGGCTATACTTTCCATTATTTAAATTTGGTGGATTTGTGTTCTTCTTACTAAAGAAAGTAACAGTGCAACTAATAGTAAAATCTAAACTGCTCATATTAGGCCTCATTTTAAAATGCTCTTTTTAAGGAGATTCATTATATATATCAATATTAGTGAGTACAATGTCGTCTAATATCACTTTAAACTTAATGATTTTTAATCACTATCAGATCTTAATTACACTAATAAGCAAAACAATATACGGACATTTTTTTGAAAAAACATGCTTTTTTTTCAAAAGTATGATATGATTAACTTATCAATATAAGAGGTGATAAAATGCAAGGCGGAAGCAGACAAGGTTCTGGACGAAAAACAAAAATAGACAAAAAACAAGGAAAGAATATTTATCTAACTCAAAAACAAATAACTACCATAGAATCATTAAGTCTAGATGGTTGTAAGAATTTCAGTCAAAAATGTGTTGAACTTATCAAATTAGGAATCATTCAAAATAATTTACAGAATAAGAACAAAAACAATATCACTCCAATACGATTTATCGACTTATTTGCTGGTATCGGTGGGATTAGAAAAGGGTTTGAAGATTCCAATACAGTTTGTGTATTCAGTTCTGAATGGGATAAGTACGCAGCTAAAACGTATGAAGCAAATTACGGAGAAATCCCCTTTGGCGATATAACAAAAATCAATGAGAAAGAAATTCCAGATCATGATATTTTACTGGCTGGATTTCCATGTCAACCTTTTAGCCACATTGGAAAACGCGAAGGATTCACGCACGAAACACAAGGAACACTATTTTTTGATGTCCTTAGGATACTAAAAGAAAAAAAACCAAAAGCATTTTTACTAGAAAATGTAAAAGGATTAATAACGCATGATAAAGGAAATACGTTAAGAGTTATTCTTAAATCATTAAAGGATGATCTTGGTTATACAGTATTTTATGATGTTTTAGATGCACAAAATTTTGGATTGCCACAACGAAGGGAAAGAATTATTATTGTCGGTTTTAGGCCTGATCAAAAAATAAATGAATTTTTATTCCCTAAAGGAGACTTAAACTCCAAAGTAGGAATCAATAGTATTTTAGAAAAAGCACCTAAAGGCTATTCTATATCCAAATATCTCCAAGATTCATATTTATTTAAGAAAAATGATGGTAAGCCTCAAATAGTTGATATGAATAGCGAGATCCAAGTTAATACATTAGTAGCAAGTTATCATAAAATACAACGATTAACTGGCACTTTTGTTAAGGATGGTGAAACAGGCCTACGTTTATACAGCGAGTTAGAATGCAAGCGATTAATGGGATTTCCGGATGATTTCAAAGTCCCTGTTTCACGCACCCAAATGTATCGTCAGTTTGGAAACTCAGTAGCAGTTCCAATGATAAAAGCTGTAGCAAATTGTATCAAATCTGCTATAACTCCATCTACTTAAAATCTAAAATAATCCCCGATTTCCTTTAAAATCAGGGATTATTTTGCCATTATTTATCCTTTAAATTGTATTCTTTTTCCTTTGCTTCCTGTTGCATACGTCCACGAAAGCCCAGTCCCAAAGCCGGCACGTCCTCCAATCTTATTTGTAATATACGTTTCTATTGGACTTATATCAATAGAATTAACCAAAATTGATTCTCCTGTATAGGGTTCAATATTAAACTTAATTAGATAATCAGGAGATTGAATACTCTCATTTGGTTCACTTTCACCAGTAAATACCCATCTGACAAAAGCTTCTCTATAAGGAAGTAATCTATCTTTCAAATCTTTCTTCTCTTCTTCAGTAAAGTTTATAGCTGAACCATCCAATTGATGTTTATTCATCAAACAAATCAATCTTGAATCAGTGATTCCAACCCCATTAACTATTTGATCAACTGTAAACTCGGCAATACTAACAATAGGCCTGCTTGTTTGCTTTATACTTATTGGAATATTATATTTGTCATTTACAGTATTTATTATAATTAATACGTCTGTTTTAGGACTACCACCTGATATTAATCGTGGAATATTTCTAATTGCTTCTATGCTTATAATTTGCTGAAAAGGAATATCACATAGACTAATAAGCCGTTCTACAATACTTAAATCGAAATTCTCATAATCATTTTCAAGAGGATAATCGCATTTAAGAGAATTTAATATTTCTGAAGCTGAAAATATATCTGTACAATAAGCTTCAAACGCATCACCTAACTGGTCCTCCATTTTACCATGATTAAGGTCAGTTACAAAATGATTAATATAAAATTGAATTTTTTTTGAATTTACATCTGTCATTTTACGCTCTGTATAACTAAATAACTAAAACTCCCCACTTTTAAGAATTTTCTTTAAGGACACCCCTTCTAACACAGTCCTATAAAATTAGAATTTAGACCCCTCCCAATTACTATTAAATCTAGGATTTAGCTCTAAAATGTTCAATTAGTTCTTATTCCCACTCAATTGTTGCAGGTGGTTTAGATGTAATATCGTACACGATACGGTTGATGTGTTGTACTTCGTTTACGATACGACGGGAGATTGTGTCCAATACGTCGTAAGGGATGCGCGCCCAGTCAGCAGTCATGAAGTCTGTTGTTGTTACGCCACGCAATGCCAATGTGTAATCATATGTACGGAAGTCACCCATAACGCCTACAGTACGTGTAGATGTTAATACTGCAAAGTATTGGTTGATGTCGCGATCAAGACCAGCTTTAGCAATTTCATCACGGAAGATGTAGTCCGCATCACGCAAGATGTCGAGTTTGTCTTTCGTGATTTCGCCCATTACGCGGATTGCAAGACCAGGACCTGGGAATGGTTGACGCCATACGAGGTAGTCAGCCAAGCCTAATTCAGAACCAAGTTCACGCACTTCGTCTTTGAAGAGGTTGCGCAATGGTTCGATAAGGCCTTTAAAGTCTACAACTGCAGGCAAGCCGCCTACATTGTGGTGAGATTTGATAACTTCTGCTTCGCCAGTACCGGACTCAATAACGTCAGGGTAGATTGTACCTTGCGCCAAGAAGTCAACGGAGCCGATTTTACGACCTTCGTCTTCGAATACGCGGATGAATTCTTCGCCGATAGCTTTACGTTTAGCTTCTGGATCTTCAAGACCAGCCAATTTATCTAAGAAACGTTTTTCTGCATCGACGCGGATGAAATGCATGCCGGAATCTTTGAAAGCTGCTTCAACTTCGTCGCCTTCGTTTTTACGCATTAAACCATGGTCAACAAAGATACAAGTCAATTGGTCCCCAACAGCTTTAGAAATAAGAGCTGCCGCAACGGAGCTGTCTACACCGCCAGACAATGCTAACAATACTTTACCATCCCCTACAGTGTTACGGATTTCATCAATAGCAGTTTTTGCATAGTTTGCCATTGTCCATGTGCCTGTGAAACCACATACTTCATACAAGAAGTTGTGAAGCATTTCTTTACCATGTTCAGTGTGCAATACTTCTGCATGATATTGCATAGCGTATAATTTGCGTTCTTTATTTTGCATAGATGCAACAGGGCAGTCTTTTGTATGCGCAATGATTTCGAACCCTTCAGGAACTTTTGCTACATAGTCAACGTGGGACATCCACACAACTTGGTCTTCGTCCAAGCCTTTGAACAATGGAGATGTAGTGTCCACTTTAGTAGGTGTTTTACCAAACTCACGGTTGTCCGCAGATTTAACTTCGCCACCCAATGTATGCGCCATAAATTGCATACCATAGCACATGCCAAGAACTGGAATACCAAGTTCAAAAATCTCTTTTTCGATTTTTGGAGAGTTTTCTTCATACACGCTGTTAGGGCCACCTGTAAAGATGATACCTTGCGGTTTTAATTCTTTAATTTTGTCCAGCGCTTTGTTGTATGGATATACTTCGCAGTATACGTGATTTTCACGAACACGGCGCGCGATCAATTGATTATATTGACCACCAAAGTCAACAACAATAACAAATTCCTTGTTTTCCATGCCTTCCTCCATATGCATCTATTTGTGAAAGTATATTCACTATTTTTTAATACCCTTACATTTCTGTACTGGCGGTGCGTTTTCTCGAACAAAACGCTAAATTTCATTACATTTTATTATACCATACGAAGTATACGGACTCCATATATTCCGTATGAAATTTATGATTAATATTTTAATGTTCGGATTTTGGTTTTACTCTATACAAAACTCAATACAATGAGATGACCTATAAGAGGCTCTACCCTTTCAAGAGACTATTCTTTCTCAGGCTCACGTTTAGACATCTTTACAGCTCCTACGGGACAGATTGAATAACAGTCGCCACATCCGATACAGCCTTTACCTATATTAAACCGAGTCTCCCCTTGGGTGATGCATTGAACAGGACAATCTACGGCACACGCACCACACTTAACACAAGTATCATCTATATTAAACTTTAGATTTCCCATTTACATCACCTCCGATCTTTGATTGTCCCTCAACTACTACGAACGCTAGGGCCCATAAGTTCTATTACAATGTACAATGCCGACGCTTTTACTATTAAGCTATTACAACTAAATAATATATATTTCCGATACTACCAGTTAAAAGTATTTATTTTTAACTGGTAGTATCTCAGATTTACACATATCAATCATAATCCAGATTAGAATAATTTACTTTTAACTGGTAGTATCTTTAATTTTAGATATGATTACTGATTCTTAAGTAATTCATTGTTGTATGCAATAGCTGAATAGATAGCCTTTGCTACACCTTGGTGGTTATTATCTGTAGTCACGTAGCGCGCTGCTTCTTTAATATTCGGTTTACCATTGCCCATAGCAACGCTAGCACCGGCAAAGCGTAGCATAGATAGATCGTTTTCACTATCGCCCAGTGACATCACTTCGTCTGGACTAAAGCCCCAGTGATTGGCTAAGGCTTCTACGGCTGTACCTTTTGTGGTATGTGGTAATACAAATTCTAAGTTACCTTCACTAGAGAGTAGTACATCATAAAAACGTTCACGGCCTGTACCATCGTGAGACATACCTTGGTATTCATCGCGTAAGTCTTGTAAGATGCGTTGGCGCATAGGCTCGTCACCGTAAAAGATTTGCATCTTTTCAGGGCCTTCGTCTAAGGCTTCCATATGAGCTAGTAAATCAGGCACCATCGTACGTGTTGCCAAGATAAATGGACGAATATTAGGTCTAAAGAAGAAATTAGACTGTTCGACTTCACACTCAGACATATTTATAGTCGCTGCTTCATCACCTTCGGCTAAGGCATAGTGATCATGGGTTTCACCAGGCAGATGACCTTCTGTATCAGCAGAAATATGATTATTCATTACGCTATGAGAACTCTTTGTATTACTGCCATCGCCCTCATTACGTTCATCTGCACAGGCACATAAACGTTCCGGCGTAATACAACGGGATGGCGGATACATGCCGTAGATTTTATCTTTCACATAGGCCTCTACATAGACGCCATAGGTTAAGAGTTTACGTAACAAGTATAGGGCTTGTTCTTTATCAAATGTTACATGGAACAGCGAACGTTTTTCTTCCTTATCCATTACATAAGCACCATTAGTACACATGAAATAGCGTAAGCATGGCAACTTCTCGATAACATCGTTCATCTCATTCCAAGCACGACCAGAAGCGATGGCTACACGAATCCCACTTTCACGAGCAGCACGAATCGCCCCGATAGCCTCATCAGGGATTGCTTTCGCATCGTTAACCAAGGTGCCATCTACATCGGATGCAATGAATCGGATGGGTTTATCACCGGTAAGACCTATATAATTTTTAATTTGTAATGTTTCAGTTGAGGACATAAAGCCTCCTTTAATACGGTATATAAATAGATAGATATTATTTTCAATCAGTAGTACAGTAATATTTAAGCAGTGTAATATTTAGATGTATATATAGACAAAAATATAACGATTAAAATTTAGGGATTGAAATATAGAATTAAAATGTAAAGTAATCCCGTCCTAAATATCTCTATAAAAATACGTAAATAATAATCGACATAGATAGGAAGTGAAATTATATGCGCATCATAATGGATCGAGATGCAGTTTGTGCAGGCGATGATATGAATCATCATCGCGAAGAGTTTACCGTACCAGATGATATCACTATCGCTGGTTTATTTGAATTCCTTGAGTTTAAGTACATTCCAGTCATCGCTGGAAATAACGTGGTCTGGGCACTCTATTATCACGACCGTGAGTTAGGTACCTATTTCACCAAGATTCAAAGCTTCATAAATGGAAACATCTCATTATCGTCTATAATTAATAGCTCTGAAAAAGACCACGAATTCTACCTACACTATTACAGCCATCCTGATAGATATAGAAAAAGCTTTATTTAGTTGCATTAAATTCAGTAACGATTTCTTCTAATACAGTTGGATTTTCTACCAATCGTAACAAGGTACGGCCTATGATATTAGCTCCGTCCACAATTGTTTGTTCAATGGTGGATTCTAGCATAGCCGCAGCGAATTCTTTAGAGTGACACACCTTGTCTTCCCCAGCGAGTCGCAATTTAGGGTGGAATGCAGCACATTGATAGCTAACATTACCAATGTCTGAGCTGCCCCCAATATCTGCTGGGCCTGGCTTGAAATCAATGCCCATATCGGTCATTACGTCTTCAATGAGAGCTGTTCCTCTATGGTTTTGGTTCATATCATCATAAGGATTGCCATAGAACTCTACATCTACAGTAGTGCTAGTACAGAGAGCGGCCCCTTCAAAGATGTTCTTAATCTGTTCAGATAGACCATTCAAATATTCACGTTCAGTATGACGTACGGTTACCTCTAATTCGCCAAATTCAGGAATGACATTGGATGCAGTACCACCAGCAATGATCCACGTACCAATACGACTTTCAGGACGTACTTGTTGACGCATCATATCCATCGCATGAATAGCGAGTTGCACACCGTTTACCGCGTTGATACCATTCCAAGGCTCACCGGCTGCATGAGCTGGTTTACCGTGATAGCGAGCGCGGAAACAGTCGAGCGCCAAGAATTGTGAATTTGGTCGTGTTTCTTCCCCATCAAGGTGAACCATGATAGCAAAATCATAGTCTTTAAATACCCCTGCGTTACACATATCCACCTTGCAACCTGTGGCTTCTTCATCAGGTGTACCGATGATATCGATGTCCATGTTGAAAGCAACGCCGTCTTGTTGCATTTTATGTAATGTTAATGCTGCTAGAACACTCATAGAGCCACTGGCAGAATGACCGCATGCATGGCCGACCTCTGGCAATGCATCATATTCACAAAGAATAGCCAAACGACCTTTTGGATTATCTACTTTCACAGCAGAAGCCTTGAACGCTGTTGGTAAATTACAGAATTCATAGGTTACATCCATGCCATGTTTTTCAAGAACGGCGCCAATCGTTTTGACGGATTCAAATTCATGGCTGGAAAGTTCAGGGTTCTTAGCTAATGTATAATTGATGGCAAAAGCATCAGGTGCGAAGCTTTTACAAAGATCAGAAAAAGTATTTGTAAGGGACATAGTGCCTCCATATATATACGTCAATGATTGTAAAGAATGAAGATGCTCTACAACCTAAAAGGGGAAATGTTATATTACTATAAAATATGGCCTAAGAGAGAGCCATCTTAAATAAAAATTTTAAATATATGATAAATATAAAACTCTTTTACTCTTAATTATACAATGTTATTGCCTATTATTGTAAAATTCCGTACAATATAAACAGAATTTGATAAACCATGTATATGGATGTTTGAGGAGGTTTCTATGTTTAAGTTCAAAAAATTGACAGCCATCGCCCTCGTAGCGGTAGCAGCAATGGGTTTATTGGCTGGTTGTGGTAATGACAAACCAAAAATGACACAACAAGAAGGTGTATTGCGTGTAGGTTCTGAAACTACATTCCCACCATTCGAATTCACTGAAGGCGATAAATACGTTGGTTTCGACGTTGATTTGTCCGAAGCAATTGCTAAAAAACTTGGTTTAAAAATGGAATTCAAATCCATGGGCTTCGATGCTTTAATTCCAGCAGTTCAATCTGGCGACATCGATATGATCGCAGCAGGTATCAATGCTACACCTGAACGTGAAAAAGCATTGGACTTCTCCGATGTATACTTCGACCAAGGTGGTTTCATCACAGTTGTTCGTAAAGACAACACAACAATCCATAACATGGATGAATTAGCAGGTCATACTGTAGGTGCTCAAATCGGTACTATCCCTGTTGAAATGGCTCAAAAAATCCCTAATACAACAGTAAAACAAATTGATTCCAATGCTAATATCTTCATGGAATTGAAAGCTGGTACAATCGACGGTGCTATCATCGATAACGCAGTGGCTATGTACTACCTTAAACAAGGTGCTGACAAAGACCTTAAACTCGTAGGCGAACCTACTAAAGCTGAAGGTACAGTTCTTGGCATGAAAAAAGGCAACAAAGCTTTACAAGAAGCTGTTAACAAAGCTCTTAAAGAACTTAAAGAAGACGGCACTTACCAAAAAATCTACGACAAATGGTTCGGCGATTACAACAAAAAATAATATCTATCTCTATAAACTAGGATAAATATAACCCCTCTGAAAGACTACAGGACACACAGTATTGTGATTTCAAAGTTTTTTCAGAGGGGATTTTTTTATTCTAATCCCTCTTTTACGGTCCCTCGCGTTCGTTATATAATAAATACGTATTCTATAGTAAATGTAACTAATTAAAGGAGGCCTTATGGCACAGTACTTTACGGAACGCCTACAAAAGGTCTTCCACATGATTTTTAAATCATACAATCAAGAAATGGCCCAAGAAGGTTTGCGCCAATTAGAACTGATTGTAAATAATCAGCATAGTCCTGAGCAACCGAATCATCGGGCGCTAAGAAACGACATGACTACGTCGCTTGAAAACGAAATCGACACTAAAGAGGACGCATTAAAAATAGCCAATGATCCAGAGGCTCGAGAAATAGCTGATGCGTATGCTTTATTGGCCCGTATCTACGCAGGGCCACGCTTTACATGGGAGGAATCAAACTTCCCAGAAAACAATATGCGCACCTATCAATGCTTGCACGATAGCATTCGCCGTTGTAGTCCCATCGGTACCTTACAAGCATTGCGTATCAACGGAACGATTACACCTACTGTTGAAAAGGATATGTTAATCTCCTTTGACGATGCATTTCGTATTGTTTACAACTACGCGGAGCAAGGTGATGCTTTCTGCCAATACATTATAGGCAATGTCTTTTTCTGGCACGATGACGACCGTATCAGCCTCGCAAGGGATATGATTACACCACCTCGCCTCAGTTTGGCAAAACGCATCCAACAGAGCTTGCAAAAAGGTTCTATACAGGAACGCCTTATAGCCTTACAAGGTACTATTTCCAACGAAACATTACAGGAAAATGCCACTAAACTCGCCAAGGAATGGTTTAATAAAGCGCTCGATAACGGGCTTGCTATGTTCCAAGGCAATTTACGCAACATTTATATCGACGAAGGCGATTTTAATAATGCACGCCGCGTAGCTTTAACCGCTGCTGAGCTTGGTAACCCTACCATGATGCTCTACACCGGTCTAGACTGTCACGAACATGGAAAATTCGAGGATGCTTTCACATGGTTTACGAAAGGTGCCGCCTTAGGTCAAGCTGAAAGTACCGCTGAATTAGCAGATTACTACTATCATTTCTATGATACTAAAGAGCTACGCAGAGTCATTCCTTATGATCCTGTAAAAGCAATTGGACTCTACCGCCATGCAGCTACTAAGTATTTTAGTGATGCCGGCTATGCTGCATTACAAGCCGCCTTTGGCTATATCTTCCACATCGGTCACCTACCGCTAGACTGGGGCCTCATTGCCGACTTAACCCACATGGCAGCCACAAAAGAGCGCTTTATGTTCTCCTTGCCATATATTGGTTACATGCGCATTCACGGTTTCGGTGTAACGAAAAATATACGCTTTGGTGTACAATCCTTAACACGTGTACTAGATGAAGAAAAACGCGCCCTAGAAGAGGAAGACCGCGTTCTTTTCTACGATATTACACGAGCTTTAACGCGCGTTGCCTTAGGGTACGCCTATGAAAAAGGCTATGTTTCAGGCAAACCTGATTTAGATACTGCTGTAGCCTATTACGAAGAATCCCATCAATACATTCTGTCTCACAAAGCTAATCTAGATGAAGAGTTAAAGGGTATTCCTATCGATGATGAAGCAGAAGAACGATTAGCGGCCTTCGAAGAGGTCGATGGTCATTGGCGTTACAAGGAAGGTATTACAGAGTCTACTACCACAGTACGTCCTGGTCATACTGAATGGCCTCAAAATGCAGCACGTTTATCTGTAAACATGGATGACTTCTTATGGGACACTACCTTATATGATTGGCAAACCATCGAGCACGCCTTAGCATCACAAGACGAAATGAAACTTAGCTTTTACAATCATTTCCTCTCCGTTCCAGATAAGCTACGCAATATTTTCAAGCTAGACGTAAAGCGTATGCTACGTGATACGTACCAAGTCAGATTACACGGTTATGACCCATCAGAAGGTCAAGAGACCATTTACCGAGCACTGCTCAAGAAAGAGAATGCCATTCAGCTATTAAAAGACCTCTACAATACGCACCAATTGCCTGCATTAGGAGACAACTGGTCCATCGAAACGAACGAGGAAAAACCGACTTGGCATTATGTACTCGATGTAGATCAACAAGCATTCCTACTTGAGGAGTACGATGATGCAAACGCCATGATACAAACTGCATTACAAGGCTTAAAGGATAAAAAGTACGAACAAATTAATGTCCGTACCCATGACTTTATTGGCCCATCTTATTTCATTTTCAGAGGTAATCACGCAAATCCATTTAGAGTGCAACTCTATTTGAAAGAATCCGTACGCCACTCCATCGACAAGGATGGAAACCCTCTAGATACGCCAGGTAATACCTATTTATTTGAACAACAGTTAAGTAACGAAGTATCATTAAACTACTGGATTCAAAAAACAATCAATACCTTAGAAATTCCTGAACTAGACAACTGGAAAAAACTCAGTGTCCCAAAGGCATTACAATAGAAATAACCGAGAACATAAAAAGAGCTAGTACATAATGTACTAGCTCCTTTTTTATAACCTATGAGCAAGCTAAACTATTATAGATGATCATGAGAGTAATGTACGCGGAAATTCCTATAAACCTACATCGACAACGCCATGATCATAAGTTTCTTCTACAGTTTCTTGTACAACCATATCACTGCGACGTACCTTATCAAGCATCTTAGCGCGAGCTGTTGTAATCGCACTTTCACTATGTTTACCACCACGCCAAGCAAACTTGGATGTACCGATTGTATATTTCAAAGTTGTATAAGGACCACTCAAATGATGAGACGCTGTTTTATAACCCGCATCAAGAGTAAGATGTGGTGTAATATGGAATTCTGCCCCCACTTTAAAGCCTTTAATAGCATCGCGTTTAGGTAATTTATAATACCCTACTTTTACAGCCTCTCTACCACGCCAGTTATAATAGTCTGCATAGACACGAGCCCATCTAGCATTTTTAAATGTTCGAGCATAGCCAATATCATAACCTCTAGCTACAGTATTTTCACTTAGAGCCCAGTGATTTTCATAATCAACCCTAGCATAATCATAAAGACTTTGATCAGGATCCATTCCATATGGATACAATCCTGTAGGATCATACCATGTATCAGTTCGCCCATGAAGGCCTATATATTTTCTTTCATTAGATCCTAAATTTTTATAAATATTGGCATGGAATTCATTAAGCCCTACCACATATTCTAAGCCACCACTAACACGTTTATATCCATTTTTAAATGCATGGTCATAGAATGCATTGACACCAACGTAAGCATGCTCACCTTTACTAAGGCGACGATACCCTACACCAACATTAGCATTTACACCTAAGGACTCTTCCTTATCTGTTTGCCCATTATATACCGTAAACGTCCCTGCAGGTCTAGCTGGAACCCAATAATTATTTAATTTATTAGAGGATATCTTTTCTCCACTGCGTCCAATACGACCTTGTACAAAGACAACACTTTTAGCATTTTCATCGTAATGGGTTATAGGTTGTAATGTCTCAATGTATAGCTTATTGAGTTCTGTAGACTTAGACTTATCAGATGTCCCAATAAGAGGGTACTTATCCCAAACTGTAAAATCATGGAAGTGATGACTACTCGACTCTTCAGACTTTTTCATACCAACGCCGACTACGATATCTGTGCGATCCATCCAGCTAGAACGAACGGCTTCATGCTTAGCCCCATTCACCTCTGCAGTAGAATCTGCAATACCTTGGCCATGTCCATTTTGTACATCTGCTGCAAAACCTGTAGCACTAAATGCACATGCTACAGCACCTAAAACCATTGCTTTTATCATTAATGTCTTGCTCATATAAATTACTTTCCTATTATTACATGTCTTATTTAATATCTATAATCTAAACTACAGTGGTATTATAAATGATCTATTGGCGCCAAATAATCGTATTCAATGTCATCAAAGGACTCTACAATCATGTCTTGACGACGTACCTTATTTAGCATTTTAGAGCGAGCTGTAGTAATCGTATCATCACTATGCTTACCACCCCAGAAGGCAAATTTAGATGTACCTAATGTATATTTAAGAGTACCATACATACCTTTCGACATATTATTAGCATTGTTATACCCAATATCTAAGGATATATGTGGCGTCAACTGTAATTCAGCACCGATTTTAATGCCCTTATAGTGATTTGCATTACGTGCGGTAAACCATGGCACAGACCAATGACCTGGACGGCCCCAATTATATTCTTGTTTATGGCTAAATCCATTGCCATTCCAACGATATCCATTTACATAGGCACGTGCCCATCGAGCATTCTTAAAGGATCTTACCGCCCCAATTTCATAACCATCTAACACGCCACCACCTACATAGGTATAATAATTTTCACTAGGAATCGTATTATAAGGGAATGTATCTGGATAGCCATTAGGATACAAGCGTTTAGGATATGGGTTACCACCACCACCTTTTACGAGTTCCTTATTACCAAGACCTCTATACACATTGGCATACACTTCGTTGAGTCCATTCACATACTCTACACCACCGCTGATACGATTGTAATTGCCTGTGAAAGCACGATCTACAAAAGCATTAACACCTACATAGGCATGTTCATGTTTACTAAGAATACGATAACCAACACCTAAGCTACCAACCGTTCCTAACGACTCAGATGTTTTTTCATCTGTATTGATTTCCGTAAAAACATCAAATCCAAATGGTGACATTACAAGGTCTGGGGTAAAATAACCTCTTACCTCTTTAGAGGAGATTTTCTCACCACCACGGCCGATACGACCTTGTATGAACACAACACTCTTAGAATTTTCATCATAATGAGTAATAGGTTGCAATGTTTCTATATAGGCTTTAGTGATATTCCCGTAATCTGATTTTGTATTGTAAAAGTTATTATTATAATCACTAGGGAACATCCCCTTATGCGAATCAGATGTACCACCAGTTTGAACACCTACGGCAATATCTGTTCGATCTAACCAATTGGAACGAACTGCTTCATGCTTAGCCCCATTCACTTCTGTAGTAGAATCTGCAATACCTTGTCCATGTCCATTTTGTACGTCTGCTGCAAAACCTGTAGCACTAAATGCACATGCTACAGCACCTAAAACCATGGCTCTAAATACTAACTTGCTTATCATGTCTTACTGTCTCCCCACTAGCCTTTATAAGTGATCATAAGGTACTACCATCCAGAATTCTTCATAGGTATTACCTACTCGCATTGGGCTGCGATTTACTTTATCTAACATTCTAGCCCGTGCATTGGTAATAGTATCATCACTATGCTTACCACCATGCCAAGCAAACTTGGATGTACCTAATGTGTATTTAACAAAACCATAGGCACCACTAGAGTTGTTATTATCTGATGTATACCCTACATCTAGAGAAACATGTGGTGTAAGTTGTAATGTAGTACCGGCTTGCCATCCGTGGCTTTTACCAACATTAAGAGTTAAGGCAGGACCTTCACCATGTGTTGTGGCACCTAAGCCATTCCAATGATAAGCGCCTACATAAGCACGTGCCCATCGGGCATTCTTAAAGGTGCGCGCATAGCTTACATCATATCCGGACAATGCTTTTTGAGACTTGTAAACTGTATAACCTGCAGTGCCACCATCTAACAAGAATTCAAAATAACCTTCATATAAAGGTACATTATAAGGTTCAGATTTTGTACTATTTAATCCCTTATAGATATTAGCGCGAACTTCGTTAAAGCCAGATACATATTCCAAGCCACCGCTGATACGGTTATATTTTTTCGAGAAGGAATGATCATAGAACGTATTAACACCTACATACGCATGTTCATGTTTACTGAGAATACGATAGCCTAACCCTACATTAGCAACAGTTCCCAATGATTTAGTATTATGATGTTCTTCAGGTCTATACCGTTGTTCTCCTTTTTTCGTAACTGGATTGTATGGATACCAATATCCCCCATTGCCACCAGAGAAATAGCTAGCTTGATCCTCTTGGCCACCTTTACCGATGCCACCTTGTACGAATAGAACTGATTTAGAGTTTTCATCATAATGGGTTAAGGGTTGTAATGTTTCTACCGAAACTTGAGCCCCTACCTTAGATTGGGTACCGACTATAATATCTGTACGATCCATCCAACTAGAGCGAACCGCTTCATGCTTAGCCCCATTTACTTCTGTAGTAGAATCTGTAATACCTTGGCCATGTCCATTTTGTACATTTGCTGCAAAACCTGTAGCACTAAACGCACATCCTATAGTCCCTAACACCAACGCCTTAATAATTATGTTTCTTCTCATGACTTATACGCTCCCCTCGTTTTGCATAAGAAATAAAACCACACAACACTGCCCGTTCTTCACGTTCATTTCATGGTTAATTCATCTTCATTATAGGTATGCTTGTTTCTATAGTCAATATAACTCCTTATAGTTAAACGACACTTAAAGATTCTCTAAATCATTATGTTACAAATTGATTTCTATTTTCAGGCATAAGAAAAAGACCACCCGCAAGCTGGGTGGTCTTTTTTCTGGGGAATGAAATTGTTATTTGAATAAAGGCAAGATTGCGTTTGCTAAACCAGTAAGTGCAGCCAAAATTGCTTTAACGATAGTTGCTACCATTGCTCTTCCTCCTTCTCATATAAGCACAATAACTAAACTAACTATAAACATCTTAAACTAGGATATTAAGTTTAATATGAAATGAGTAAATTTTTACACATTAATTTTTCATGAGGAAAATAATAAAGTACTAATTATGATAGATAGTTTTATGAGAAAGATAGCATACAATGAATTCATAATTCTATATATTTTCTTAATATTTTGTAAACTAGCATAAATATGACTTAAAAACTCAGCCATAATAGAAAAACCCTTCTCTACATTCCAAGTTCAAACCAAACTAAAGAATATTAGAGAAGGGTTTCTTATTTACAGATTATAGAGATTTAACAACCTCAGCACAACGATGGCAAAGTGTAGGGTGTTCGCTATCTTGACCTACTGTATCGCGGTGGATCCAGCAGCGTTCACATTTTTCAAGTTCAGATGGAGCAACTACTGTTGCAACGCCTGTTTCTTCGTCTTTTACAGCCTCTGCTGGAGCAGCGCCATTTACGATGTGAGCTTCGGATACGATAACGAGTTTAGCTAAGCCGTCTTCACCAAGAGCGTTCAATGCGTCGAATGCAGCACCTTCAGCATATACTGTAACGGATGCATCCAATGGATGACCGATTGTTTTGTTTTGACGAGCTAATTCCAATGCTTTTTGTACGGATGTACGCAAGTCTAACAATTGGTTCCATTTATCAGCCAATTCTTGGTTGAAGTGTTCAGGATGACCTTGTGGCCAATCTTGAAGCATAACGGATTCAGGCATGCCGTCTTCTTTAGGCATGTATTTCCAAACTTCTTCTGCTGTGAAGGAAAGTACAGGAGATACCATTGCTACCAATGTTTTCAAGATTTCGTACATTGCTGTTTGAGCAGAACGACGAGCTACGTTGTTTTTGCTTTCAGCATACATAGTATCTTTCATTACATCAAGGTAGATGGAGCTCAAGTCTACTGTACAGAAGTTATGAATTGCATGGTACAACATGTGGAATTCATAGTTTTCGTACGCTTCAGTAACCTTTTGACGTACTTCTTCTAAGCGCAACAATGCCCATTTATCGAATTCGGACATATCTGCGTAAGCCACTTTGTCAGTGTTTGGATTGAAGTCATCCAAGTTGCCTAATAAGAAACGGAATGTATTACGGATCTTACGGTATACTTCGGATAATTGTTTTACGATGTCTTTGGACAAACGTACGTCTGCTTGGTAGTCTGCGGAGGATACCCACAAACGCATAACATCAGCGCCGTATACGTCGATGATGTCGCTAGGAGCTACTGTATTACCTACAGATTTAGACATTTTGCGACCTTCGCCGTCCACAACGAAGCCGTGAGTCAATACGGAGTTGTATGGTGCTTTACCTGTTGTTGCTACTGCAGTTAACAAGGAAGAGTTGAACCAACCGCGATGTTGGTCAGAACCTTCAAGGTACATAGCACATGGTACATCTAAGCCGTTAACTTCAAGTACGCCAGCCCAAGAGGAACCGGAGTCGAACCATACGTCCATGATGTCTGTTTCTTTTTTGAACTCATCATGACCGCAATGAGGACATTTGAAGCCTTCTGGCAATAATTCTTTTGCACTGTGAGCCCACCAAGCATCAGAACCTTCTACAGCTACTTTTTCTTGTAATGCTTTGATAGTATCATCGTTAATGATGTGCTCGCCGCAGCTTTCACAATAGTAAATAGGAATTGGCACGCCCCAAATACGTTGACGAGAAATTACCCAGTCGCCACGGTCGCGAACCATGTTGAAGATACGGTCATGGCCCCATTTAGGAATCCATTGTACTTGGTTGTCAATTGCATCAAGCGCTTGTTGACGGTAACCATCTACAGAGGAGAACCATTGTTCTGTAGCGCGGTAGATAACAGGGTTTTTACAACGCCAGCAGTGAGCGTATTGGTGACGCAAGCTAGATTTATGAAGCAATGCATTGTTGTGCGCCAAAATCTTGATTACAGGCACCTCTGCATCGTGGATTTCTACGCCAGCCAATGGGAATTCAGTATCGCCATAACGGTTGTCGTCTACTTGTTTAGTATAGTTACCAGTTTCGTTAACAAGGGATACGATAGGAAGTTCAGTTTTGCCTTCCTTGTTATAACGCATAACGATGTTAAAGTCGTCTTCACCGTGTGCAGGAGCTGTATGTACGCAACCAGTACCTGCTTCGAGTGTTACATGGTCACCACACAATACTGTAGCATTACGTTCAACAAATGGATGTTTGAATTCAGCCAATTCTAAATCTGCACCAGAGAAGCGATTTACAATTTCATAGTCTTCGATACCAATATCTTTCATAGCCGCATCAACGAGTTCAGTAGCCATCAAGTAGTATTCGTCTCCTACTTTTACCCAACCATATTCAAGCTCTGGGTTAACAGAGATCGCTACGTTAGCAGGCATTGTCCAAGGAGTAGTTGTCCAAATAACAGAGTATGCTTGTTTTGGATCTACGCCAGCTGGCAATGTAACCTTTTTCTCAGATACGTAAGGGAATTTTACGTAGATGGAGAAAGATTTTTTCTCAGCATATTCGATTTCTGCTTCTGCCAATGCAGTTTCACAGTGTGTACACCAGTATACAGTTTTAAGCCCTTTGTAGATATGACCGCGTTTTGCCATTTCGCCAAAGATACCAAGTTGCTTTACTTCGAACTCAGGGCGCAATGTCAAATAAGGGCGATCCCATTCACCTAATACACCAAAGCGAATGAAGTCTTGTTTTTGAGTTTCTACGCATTCCAATGCATATTCCTTACATTTGTTGCGCAAGTCCAATGGAGCCATTTCATGACGGTTAAGACCAGTATTTTTAATAACCGCATGCTCGATTGGCAAACCGTGTGTATCCCAACCAGGAATATAACGTGTATAGTGACCAGTCATTGTTTTGTATTTCATGATGATGTCCTTCAACGTTTTGTTAAGGGCATGACCGATGTGCAATTTACCATTTGCGTATGGAGGGCCATCATGCAAAATGAAAGGTTTTGCGTCTTTACGCAATTCCAAACGTTTTTGATAAATTTTGTTGTCTTCCCAGAATTTTAAGATTTCTGGTTCGCGCTTAGGCAAATTGCCGCGCATTGGGAATTCTGTTTCAGGCAAATGTAACGTCTTACCGTAATCCATGATGTGCTCCTTTTACATAAAAAAATCGCCCGCCCCCGAAGGGACGGACGTAATATCCGTGGTACCACCCTACTGACCTTCTGTGAAAGCTAGAACATTCCGAGCATACGAAATAACTAGGCTTCATATTGTGAAAGCCACTTAGACATATAACGGTGTTCACCGGCAGGGTTCCTGCTTGCTCCAAAGTGATCCGCAAATCTCTAGATTTCCAAACCTTTCAGCCCATGAGTTTGGTCTCTACTAAATCCGTCTGAGACGTGCCGTCTTTTTCAACGCAATCTTCATATAATAGATAATTATAGGTCTCATTAGGGTAGCTTGTCAAATATATTCTACCCTAAATGTTATATCGTGTTTAACATATAATATTTCACATTATAATTCTTGTGGCACATACGGCTTCTGTACAGAATCTAATAATTTAAAATTCATCGGACTTCGTACCATTTCATTATACTGCTCAACAACGGCCTCCTCCGTTTCACTAGAAGGATTAGCCATAAAATCCTCAATAGCTTTATCAAGATGTCTCTTTTGCTCTAACCGATTCTGAGCCTCGGCGGCAGTAATCTTAGCACCAATTCCATCGGCTGCTTCCTTCTGTGCTTTCACCCATTGGAAATCACTATCGGATTTATGCTCCACAATATGATCTACTATACCGCTATAAATAAGCATCATTTCCGCCATATTAGCGCCATTCGTCTGCCCATTGTTGCGCATCAACTTAACAAGACGTTCTCCCTCCTGCTTGTGATAGGTTTTAACAATGGTATCTAACGCATTATATTTTGGTCCAAATGCTTCGATTAATGATGAAAGCTTCTCCAACTGCGTATGAGCAAATGCATAATTATCTGATTCATAGCGTTTTTCTTTATAATACGTATCTAGCTCTTTCACGACTACCACAACGTCGTGTAATACCGGTAATAAAGCATCTGTACCTGCTTCCAAGTCACTATGTGTGTGCCCCGCTTCTCGCGCCGCAATGAGTTCTTGCTCAAGACGTTCATAATCCCGCACCTTAAACTCAGCTAGCGGTACATTTTGTTGTGCTTGCTGCACCGTTTCCATATGTTGATGACTATATTTTACACTAGTGAAATTAAACTCATTTGTGGCAGCCAAATAAAATCTAAAAACGCGCCAGATTTCCTTCTCACTATCGCTTTGCGTAGCTTTCACCTGACTATTTGTCTTTAAATTATCCATATTAAACTCACAACCACTTACAACGCCTACACTCGCCACGATACACACAACTAAACCTATCCGGTGCCACCAATTCTGACCACTCATCTATCTCTCCTAAATGCTCTACATTCCCATAAATTAATATTACAGATATTGTATAAAATTAATACATCCAATTCAAGATGAGGAAATAACAAGACATAAGAAAACCCCATACAAAGTATGGGGTATAAAATATTATATTTTGGATAATAACTGTGGGGCGAACATTTCGCTCTATCAAGGCCCACCTTAGTGTTATTCTATACGATTAGTATAACAATTAAATTTTACTGATGTCAATCAAGCGACTTAAGAAATGGCTGCTAATTAAATTCTATCAAATCCATCATATGGTAAGTCATACGTCTTATAGTCATAGCCAGTAATACGCCACATTTTATTATCCATTTGAGTCATTTCTATAGGTAATACTTTGGTTTCATTAGTCTTCGTATCCAATGCGCGAATTTCTATATTAACAACTCCATCTTTCTTACTTTCTTCCTCTATGGAAATTAATTCATATCGTCCTACTTCTTTTAACGTCTGCAAATTATCTTTAAATGGATCTTTAGGATCAGGTCTATGTGGTATATGACTTCTTAAATCTTGGTTAAGTAATACCTCTTTTACATCTAAATAATAATTATCTATTGCTGTAAATAGCAATGCTTCTCCAAGATTCAAAATCTTAGTTTCTCCTTTTGAATTAGTTTGAGATATATTCCGTCCATCAGATTCTTTAAGTAATTTTTCGATATATGGATCATAAATACGGTGTAAAATACCTTCGCCATCTACGTATTTAAAAAATGTATCCGGATCACCATTTTGAATTGATTCATATATAATCTTTAAAGAGTATTCAGGTGACTGCTGATACTGCTTATTCAGATGATCTGTATACATTTTGTAGCCTATACCTGCCACTGCCATAATACCTATCAATGCAAAAACTAAAAACTTAGCTATACTTACCTTTATAAATTTCATTACTATTATCCCTCTCTCATCAGATAATTTATTGCGTCACATAATTAACTTACAATATATCATAGCCATGAGTTTATAGATAGTTTAAATTTATAGATCAACACATAAAAATGCCACCTTTATTATGTTCCAATAAAGGTGGCATATTCATATAAATAGACTTTACATTATAGTGCTAAAAAAGATATCCAAATATTTAGAACCCAAAGGCAGAGGCATACAATCATTGCTTTTTGGTCCATGCTTTCAGATGGTGTTTCTTTAAGGCCAGTACGAGCAGATTCTTCAGCTGTAATTGTTTCATAGCTTGTTGGAGAACCATATTGGTTATCGCCTACATCACCAGGTTTAGCCAATAAATAAATGACATATACAAGACCGATGATTGGAACAAATGGAAGTAGCAAAAACCATCCAGATTTATTAATATCATGCAAACGACGAACTGCAATACCAACAGACGGTAAGAATACAGCACAAGTGTAAGCAAAGGATAATAAATTAAAGAAGGATCCCAAGAATGAATGTCCAAAAATAAATCTTAATAGAGTAAGTACAAAACCTATGACAACTGTAACTGCTGTAAAGCGCCAATATTCACTGCGACTAGCTCTAGTACTAAAATTAACAAAATTACCAACTACAGAATGCTTGAAGTTATCAATATACGCCAAGTTTTTAATGTTTAAATCAGTCATAATTCTCTCCTATAAAATGACAAATTGAAATTAATTTATTATACAACAAAACAGCCTCCTGCACCATGCAAGAGGCTGTTATTTGTATATATAGTTTACATCGCACTAGTCATTAGCAATCGATCCACTAGGAACCATAGTACAAAGATCGCACATAGTAGTCCTGCTGTAAGACCTGTTGTAGGTGTCGCATCTATTAAACCAATTTCATGAGCCATTTGTTTCGTTAGGATAACATGGCCTGTTGGTGAGCCAAAGCGGTTGTCGTGGCTTTCACCAGGAAGAGCCATCAACACTAACAATATAATTGTACCAATGACAGGAACAACACCAATAAACACAAGACCACCAGAACGGCCTTGATCGTGCAAGCGTCGTACGGCAACAGCTACGCCAGGAATGACCATAACAACGGACATAAGTACAAGAATAACTAGCCCGAAGCCTACACCAACGGCACTAGAGAGCGGACTAATATAGCTCAAGAACGCACAGGTAAATAGAATGGCTACAAAGAGCAATTGGTACATCAAAAAGAAATTCCAATATTCGCTACGGCTAGCACGGCCTTCAAAGTCAGCGTATTTATAAACAAAGCATTGTTTAAAGTTTTCAATCATTCCTAGACTATATTTATCTAGCGAAATGGGTGCTTTGCGGATACGTCCACAGTTTGGACAGTATCGTTCACTTTTTAACACCTCATGTCCACAATATGGACAAGGTCTCATAATAAACTCCTTCCATCCACAGCAGGAAACAGTGAAGCTCATAAAGTCCTGTTGCTTTAACACATATAGTAACTTAGATATGTTTTGAAGTAATCATATCTATATTTTTGAATTCATCTTGATTTCATTTTACTACAAAGTGTTATATTGTCTATAAAGGAGTTGTTAAACTTTTATAAAATAAAATAATAATTATGCTATTAAACGTAGATTAATACTATATATAGCCATTGGCGTTAATACCATACCATAATATATCACCGATGGTATCTCCAAATACGATGGATTGAAGAATAAATATAGTGACGCCCATAATCCAGTCTTGTTTTCGGGACGGCGTTTCTTCGAGCCCCGTAGATTGGCTTATAGTAGCCGTAATAGGAGTATAGGCAGTTCTTTCACCGTAGCTATTCTCACAGGTATCGCCCTGTTTCAATTCGTAGGTTAAGAATATAAAGAACCCAATAATTGGAATAAAGGATATCAGCTGAGTCCAGCCGCTGCGGCCAACATCATGCATGCGTCGCGTTATAATGGCAATATTAGGAAGCACGAAAAATAGCGTTACTAATAACGTGATCGTATCAATAATGGACTCAAAATTATAGAGTCCAACACCTTTACAAAGAATAGCTACGATTTCCAAGGTACCTTGAATCATCATCATTCCAGCCATAAATCGCCAATACTCACTACGGCTCGCACGACCTTTAAAATTAGCGTAGTTTTTGATGCCTAGCACAAAGGCATCGGTATAGTTCAAATCATATACATTTACAGATGCCATGGTCTAGTCCTCCTCAAACTCTTCAAAACCAATGATTTTCCAACCATTGCCAGTGCTGTATAAACGAACTAACATAGACGGTCTTTTATCTACAAAGTCCACCCTATATCCTATATAGTCCACAACAGCATCATCATCAACATCTTGAGTAACATAGTCTAAGTGTATAGACTGAACTTCAGCACGCGATTCTTTTGTCTTAGCTTGTTGCCACAGATCAAAGGTGCCATATCGTTCCATTTCACGACCGCTCAAATTGCGATACGCACTATGATAATCGCCGTTAGCCAGTTCTTGGTAATATTCTTTCACCACTAGATAGCCTTCAGTTGTGGCAGAATCACTACGTAGTAAACGGTTTGCTTTTTTGGTGAAAGCCCCCTGCCCCAAGTTACTAAAGGCTGTTTCTTCTACCATATAGTTATGGCCCATCATAGAGGAACCTATACTATTTGCAATCCAGCCTAAAACAAGAAGAGCCACGATGAAAGCACCCGAAACAGATTGCTTTTCATGTATACTAGGTTCTACAGATATCTGTTCATTAGTTATGCTTGCTTCTTGTGTGGGAGCCGATCTTTTACATAACAAATAGAGCAACGCAATCCATCCTAAAATAGGAACAAAAATGAGAATCATCAATGTTGGATCATTATTAGAGTCGCGTAACCGTCTCGCTACCAGCATAATAGTGGGCAATACTAACACTACTGTTAATGCCATCAATACGCCGCCCCCTAAAGATATGGCATATAAAAATCCATAGGGTATGAATGTGGCAAGACCTGTTATAAAAGTAACTAGACCATATACAAAGGTCATAGCGCTTATGGTAAGCCAAAAGTCGGCTGTCGTTGTTCGTCCCTTATGATTCGCATAGTTTTCTACTAGCTCACGATAGAGGATTTCAAATACTCTCTGCTTCATAAATCTCCTACTATATTTAGATATGATACAAACTTAGATAATCCTATTATACTATGCTTTACCAAACCTTTTATTTCATTTTTTCTTCATTAAATTTATCTATACTAATAATATATTTTTTACAACTAAAATTCGTGCAATTAAGTTTGTATAGGAGATAATAATTATGAACGCTAAATTGACTAAAGTAGTAGCTATGGCCAGCTTGGCAGCATTCTTATCAGTTGGTATTGGTGCCAATGTGGCGCAAGCTAAAGATTACCGTTACAAGGTCGATGCCAATCCTTATATGGTGCAAAAAGATGATGGTACAGTAGATAGCAGTGCTCATCCATGGTTTAAACCAGAACAAAAGAAACATAAAAAACACAAATTATCTAAACGTGAACGACACGATAAAAATGCAACAGCAAAGCGTAGCTATGAGCATACGCGTGCTAACTCTACAAATGGCTAATTATTCCCCTTTCCTAACTGGTTATCCAGTCATATAACACATAACTAAACTAACTAACTGAAAAGGACGTTATACACATGTATAACGTCCTTTTTAGTATGCATTTTATTATGCGTTAGCTCTTATTATGCATCAGCTTTTAGCACAGCTTGTTTCATAGATTGTACGTAGTCAAACAACGCTTGGTCTGCATGTTCGCCATGTTCTGCCACGATTTTAACGATAGCAGAGCCTACGATAGCACCGTCAGATACGCGTGCCATAGCCTCAGCTTGGTCCGGAGTAGAGATACCGAAGCCAACGGCTACAGGAATATCTGTATATTTGCGAATGGTTTCAACGATGGATTTAATATCTGTTTTGATTTCGCTACGCATGCCTGTAACACCGAGGGAAGATACGCAGTACACAAAGCCTTCTGCGTCTTTTGCGATCATTTCAATGCGGTTTTCAGATGTTGGAGCAATCAAGGATACCACTTCAACACCGTGTTTATTGGCGATGCTAGCAAGTTCGCCTTTTTCTTCAAACGGCATATCTGGCACGATAACGCCGGAGATGCCAACCTCTTCGCAGAGGGTAAAGAATTTTTCACGACCGAATACATAGATTGGGTTCAAGTAGGTCATGAACACGAGTGGGATAGTCACCGCATCTTCGCCAGTACGTAAACGACGCACCATATCAAAGATATCGTTGATTTTTACACCTGTAGAAAGTGCACGTGTACTCGCTTCTTGGATGACTGGGCCTTCCGCTGTTGGATCGGAGAATGGAATACCAATCTCTACCATGTCGGCGCCAGCTTTCACCATCACGCGAATATAACGTTCTGTATTTTCAATACCATGGTCACCAGCACTGATGAATGGGATGAATGCCTTGCCCTTTGTGAAAGCGTCTTTAATTTTACTCATGAAGATCCACCCCTCTGTATTTCGCCATAGCCGCTACGTCTTTGTCGCCACGACCAGATAAACAAATAATAATGATATCGTCCTTGCTCATAGTAGGCGCAATTTTACGTGCATGTGCCACCGCATGAGCACTTTCAATCGCTGGAATAATGCCCTCTAAGCGAGACAAGTATTCGAAAGCATCTACCGCTTCATCATCCGTTACAGGCACGTATTCAGCGCGACCGCTATCGTGCAAGTACGCATGTTCAGGACCGATACCAGGGTAATCGAGGCCTGCAGAGATAGAATATACTGGAGCAATTTGGCCATCTTCGTCTTGGCAGAAGTAAGATTTCATGCCATGGAAGATACCAACAGAACCTTTTGCAATTGTCGCTGCATGTTCCTCTGTATCGATACCGCGACCTGCCGCTTCACAACCGATAAGGCGAACGCCTTCATCAGGAATAAAGTGATAGAACATACCCATCGCGTTGGAACCGCCGCCTACACAAGCCATAACAGCTGTTGGCAATTTACCTTCTGCTTCAAGGATTTGCTCACGTGCTTCACGGCTGATGATGGATTGGAAGTCACGAACGATCATAGGGAATGGATGAGCGCCCATAACAGAGCCCAATACATAGTGCGTATCGGACATGCGATTTGTCCATTCGCGCAATGCTTCAGAAACAGCATCTTTTAATGTGCTAGTACCAGTTGTTACAGGATGCACCTTAGCGCCTAATAATTCCATGCGATATACGTTAAGCGCTTGACGTTCACAGTCTTCAGCACCCATGTATACTTCACATTCCATGCCCATCAACGCAGCAATAGTAGCTGTTGCTACACCATGTTGACCTGCACCAGTTTCAGCAATAACACGAGTTTTACCCATGCGTTTTGCCAATAACATTTGACCGATTACATTGTTCAATTTGTGAGACCCAGTATGGTTCAAATCTTCACGTTTCAAATAAATTTTGGCACCACCAAGGTCTTTTGTCATGCGATCTGCATAGTATAAAAGGGATGGACGACCTGTATATTTTTTATGTAAATCCTCAAGTTCGCGCACGAAATCAGGATCATCTTTGTATTTGTTGTATGCCTCTTCCAATTCGATGACTGCATTCATCAATGTTTCTGGCATAAATTGGCCACCAAAGGAGCCAAAATAACCATGTCTTTGTTCACTCATATAACTTACCTTTCCATGTACCATTCCTGCTAGTACGCTATGTATAGCGTTACTATTGGCATCTATCTCAACAATCGATGAATTCCATCGGATGTGTCTAAAATACTATTATATCTTAGATTTATGTATTTTCTATGATTACTCGCCTATAATAGGCCTTATTCTCTCAACATTTAGTGAGCTATGGTTCTCACGATGTTTGTAAAAGCTTTAATTTTCTCACCGTCTTTCGCGCCATCTGTTTCAATGCCGCTACTAATATCTATGCCGTAAGGGCGCACTGTGCGGATAGCTCGCGCCACGTTAGTACTGTCGATACCACCTGCGAGCATAAAGGGACGTTCAAACTCGTCTAAGCAGGACCAGTCAAACACTTCGCCCATACCGCCACGCTCTTCCTTGTGGTACGCATCAAATAATAGCATATCCGCACTGCTATCGATCCACGCCTCTGCATCTGCAGCGCTGCGGATTTGAATAGCCTTCCAAACCTCTACATCTGTTTTCTCTTTGAGAGCTTGGATGAAAGCTTCATCTTCATCGCCGTGCAATTGCACCGCATCAAGATTGGCTTCTTTAGCGATCGTAACGAGATTATCTAACGTTTCATTGACGAAGACGCCTACTGTTTTAATCGCTTCAGAATTGGTGTTTTCTTCGCCAAATCCATTAGTATCTTGTGTTCCCTCAGCGTTCACTGGCACTGTATTTGTACCATATCTCATAGCATATTGCTTATGTAGTTCTTCCACTAATGTTTTAGCTTGATCTACAGTAACTTGTCGTTTGCTTGGTGCAAATACAAGGCCCATGTAGTCTGGCTTAACCTCTACTATAGTAGGGATTGTTTCTACCTTAGAGATACCACACATCTTAACCTTTGGAGTGTAGTAGGTTGGGCCATAAAGATATGCCAATTTCTCCACCTTGTTAGGAGAGCGCATAAAGGTTTCCCCCATCAAGGCTACGCCGATATTGTTATCGCGCAATACTTGGATATCCTCTGGTGTTTCTAAACCGCTTTCAGATACGAAAATCACATCATCTTGAACGAGATTGCGCAAGCGCACACTGTTTTGTACGTCTACGGTGAAGTCTTTTAAATTGCGGTTGTTAACACCAATAATGCGGGCCCCACAATCGATGGCCATTTGTACCTCATGCTCGTCATGAGCCTCTACTAAGGCGGACAATCCAAGAGAGTCGGCTAACTCATGGAACTTCGTCAATGTAGGCACATCGAGGCATGCACAGATTAATAGGATTGCACTAGCGCCCCACACCTTCGCTTGGTAGATTTGGTATTCATCGATGATGAAGTCCTTACGAAGGACAGGAATTTTTACGGTGCTAGCAATTTCTTGTAAATATTTTTTGTCGCCCTTAAAGAAGTCTGGCTCAGTCAACACAGAGATGGCTGCTGCCCCAGCTACTTCATATTCTTTGGCTATATCTAAATATGGGAAATGCTCAGCGATAATCCCCTTTGAAGGAGACGCCTTCTTTACTTCGCAAATGAAGTTAAAGTCTTGCTGGCGAAGGGCTGCTTCAAAAGGAAATCCTGTATCCGATGGTAACGCTAAGGCCGCTGCTTTCACAGCCTCAGGCGTTTTCACCTCTTTTTCTTGGGCCACTCGAACTTTAGTAGCCTCTACAATCTTATCTAAAATCAATGGTTATACCTCTTGTGTGGCTTTCACAAACTGTTCCATTGTAGCAAGAGCCTTGCCAGAGTCGATCATGTTTTTCGCCTCTTCAATGCCCTCTGCTAATGTAATGCCATCTTTTGCAAGGTAAATCGCCATACCAGCGTTAAGAAGAACAGCTGTGCGTTTACCACCTTGCTCCCCACCGAGTACGCGGCGTGTGATCTCAGCATTTACTGTAGCGTCGCCACCTTCAAGCTCAGTTTTATCAGCATATTCGAAACCATATTCTTTAGGGTCGAATTCGTAGCTTGTGAAAGTACCATTATTAATTTCGCATACGTACGTTTTATTGGTTGCCGTAATCTCATCAAGACCGTCAAAGCCATGTACCACAGCACCGCGTTTAACGCCAAGATTAGCCAATACACGAGCCAATGGTTCTACCAAAGATTTATCGTACACACCCATCAACTCAACAGTAGCACCTGCTGGGTTTGCCAAAGGTCCGAGAATGTTGAATACTGTACGAACGCCTAATGCTTTACGTACAGGGCCTGCATATTTCATAGCTTGGTGATATACAGGAGCAAACATGAAACACATATTTGCTTTATTAAGAACTGCTTCATTTTGTTCACCATTAAGCTCTAATTTAGCGCCCAATGCTTCGATCAAATCAGCAGCGCCACATTTACTAGATACACTGCGGTTACCATGTTTCGCTACAGGAATACCGGCAGCAGAAATGATAAAGCCAGATGTCGTAGAAATGTTGAACGTATTAGCTTCGTCGCCGCCAGTACCTACGATTTCTACAACTGTACCTTCATGAGGCACAGAACCAGCCTTCTCGCGCATAACCTCAGCGAACGCCGTAACCTCATCTACAGTAGGGCTTTTCGCTGCTAGAGCGCACAAGAAGCCAGCCATAGGAACCTCGGCTACCTCGCCGCTCATAATCTTATTCATTGTATCTTTTGCAAGGTCATAAGATAAATCTTGACCATGCGTTACTGCATATAATGCGTCTTTAATCATTTTATAGCTCCTCGTTTATTTTTCTAAGAAATTGCGAATCATTTGTTCTCCGTTTGGTGTCATGATGGATTCCGGATGGAATTGCACGCCGTAGATTGGGAAGTCTTTGTGTTCTACGCTCATTACTTCGCCGTCGTCGGTAATGGATGTAACGATGAGTTCGCTTGGCATTGTTTCGTCAATAATTGCCAAGGAGTGGTAGCGTGCTACTTCAAATTGTTCAGGTACGCCTTTAAGGATTTTGGATGGGTGTACTTGTTTGGCTACGCTTTGTTTGCCGTGCATAACTTGTTTTGCATAGGATACGGTGCCGCCGAATACTTCGCCGATGGCTTGGTGACCTAGGCATACACCGAGGATTGGGAATTCACCTTTGCATTCGCGCAATAGGTCTTCGTATACGCCCGCATCAGCTGGTCTGCCAGGTCCTGGTGAAAGTATTACATAGTCTGGTTTCAAAGCGCGGATTTCTTCAACTGTTAATTCATCGCTACGGATGACTTTAATATCTGGATCGATAGAACCTACTAATTGGTATAAATTGAAGGAGAAGCTATCGTAATTATCTATAAGGAGTACCATTATTCTACCTCCTGTGCATCTGTAATTGCGGAAATCATGGATTGGCCTTTGATCAATGTTTCATTGTATTCACTAGCAGGTACGCTATCGCGAACGATACCAGCACCAGCGCGAACATAGACCTTACCGCCTTTATTCATAGCCATGCGAATACCGATACATACGTCCATGTTACCAGAGAAATCGATGTAGCCTACAGCACCGCCGTATACACCGCGAGGGCTTTTTTCGAGTTCGTGTAAAATCTCGATAGCACGGATTTTAGGGGCCCCAGACAATGTGCCTGCTGGCAATGTAGCACCGATGGCATCCAGTGCATCTTTGCCGTCTTGAATGTCACCGCTTACAGTAGATGTAATATGAATTACGTGAGAGAAACGTTGCAACATATGTAATGCTTCAACTTTTACAGAACCAAATTTAGCAATTTTACCTAAATCGTTACGGCCAAGGTCAACGAGCATGTTATGTTCAGCCAATTCTTTTTCGTCGTTGATAAGTTTTTCCTCAATAGCGAGGTCCTCTGCTTCGTTTTTACCACGACGCATTGTGCCCGCAATTGGGAAGGTGTACATCTTGCCGTCTGTCAATTTAACCAATGTTTCTGGAGAAGCACCTGTAAGCTCAACATCGCCACCAGATAGATAGAACATATATGGAGATGGGTTCAACGTACGCAATACGCGGTACGCATTTAACAAGCTACCATCGAACTCAGCTTCGCGACGGTTAGATACAACACATTGGAAGATATCCCCTTCCTTGATGTAGTGCTGTGTCTTTTTAACAACTGCTTCAAACTCGTCCTTTGTAAACTCAGAGGTAAACTCTGTTTTAAGAACGCCTTTTGGCACATCCGCCTCTTTGCCATTTACAACAAGATCAGCTAATGCTTTCAACTCAAGCTCAGCCTTGTTATAGTTACGTTCTAAATCGTTTGTGCTGATGTTAGCAATCAAGTAGATTTTATTTTTGTAATGGTCAAAGGCAATTACTTTATCGAAGAGCATAAGGTCTACATCGTTGACCATAGCAGAGTCATCATCTGGTGTTGGGAAATCCAATGTTGGCTCGATGTAGCGAATATATTCGCAAGCAAAGTACCCTACAAAGCCACCTGTGAAGGTTGGCAACTCTTCTAAGCGAGGGCTTTTATATTGGTTCAAAATATTGCGAATTTCTGCAGCAGGGTCAGAGCACTCAAAGGTACGAGTTGTACCATCTTTAATAGTCATTTTATGGTTCTTGCAGAACAGCTCAATCTTAGGATCATAGCCCAAGAAGGAGTAACGGCCCCAATGATTACTATTATCCGCACTTTCAAGCAAGTATGTATGACTGCTCACTTGTTTTAACGCTTTCAACACACTAATCGGTGTGCGTACGTCGGATAAAATTTCCATATATACAGGCACGATATCGTAGCCCGGTGCGATAGCTTTCACACGGTCAAGACTAGGGAAAATCATGAGAACCTCCATCTGGCGTTTGCCAATAAAAAAACTCGCCCATGACAATATAACGTCAAGGACGAGTCTATAGTTCTATTTTTACAAGAGTATTAGAAAATACTTGTATTATGCTATAAATCGCGGTACCACCTTGTTTGAATGCAGCGCATTCCTCTTTCGCAGGATACTAACATATCCCTCACGACTAACGCTCGTGTGACGTCGCACCATACTAGGAATGAAAGTTCATTCTGTTCCATGCGCCCTCGGTGGTCCATTTAATAAGCTGCGTACTACGGGTTCTCAGCTAATCCCGCTCTCTGTGAGTGCATTTCCTATTTTTATCTCCACCTCATCGGTTTCTTTCAGGCGAGTATAAAATTATAATCTGATTATAATGTTTCTATAGAATGAAAGTCAAGAAAAATCTCAACTTTCACCTTATCCTTACATTCGTTCATTATTTAATAGCCATATATAATCCAATTACTGATTTCCCTAGCCCCCTCTAAATTCAGAATATTTATATTGTGTTCCTCTAAATTCTAATAGTATACTGAAACTACATATGTTATCAGGTTTTACTGATTATTATGCCAAGGAGAGAGCATGAGTTTTTATTTTACTGATCAAATACAACAGTCTTTCAATAAAATATTTCATCAATGTAATAAAGATATTGCTTGGGAGGGTAAGGCTGAGCTTGATGCCCTTGTGAAATTGGATGAGGAAGGTCAAAAGCTTCCAGGTATCGGCGATGCGTATGCCATCTTAGCGCGCGTCTATTCTGGACCTCAATTTACGTGGATTGAAGCCGGTTTCCCTGAGGATGATACTAAGGCGTATAGTTATTTACATACAGCGATACGTAAAGGCAGTGCCATTGCTATTTTACAGGCTATGCGTACCTCAGGTGCCCTTACACCAACCATTGAAAAAGAGCTGCCCATGACGAAGGACGAAGCATTCCAGCGCGTCTATGAAGGCGCCCAAAAAGGTTGCTCCTACTGTGCCTACGCCATTGCCAATGTATTCCAATGGGAGGATTACCGCCTCTTGCCATCTGCACAAAAGATAGTTAATGAAGGTGAACCATCTGGTGTTGTCCGTTTCTTGAAATCTTTATTTATACAACAAGATCAACGTAAATTAGCAAATAAGGTAACAGCTATTGCGCAGCAATGGTTGCGTAAATCTGCTGATGCAGGTCTTGTCATTGCGTACCGTAACCTTCGCATCACCTATGCCGAGAAAGGTAATAAGGCAATGGAGGAACACGTTATTTTTGAAGGCGCTGAAGCAGGTTTGCCACTCATGATGTATTTAGCAGGCGATATATGTAAGTCGCGTGGAGAGCATGAACGAGCTCTCGAGTATTTTGAGCGCGGCGCAGCCATGAATAATGGCCTGTGCTTGCGTGAAGCTGCTGAATATTATGCGAAACCAGGTGAGTCTCACAAAAGAATCCCTCAAGATATTCAAAAGGCCCTCAAATACTATGAACGTGCCGCTATAAGCCCAGATTATTTAGACTTTAATGACCACGCTTATGTTACAATGCAAGCCATCATTCTTCGTACATTGAACATCGATGGGCAATCCCAAGACTGGTCTCGCATTGCTCACTTATTGCAACATCCAGCTATTTACAGTCTCGATAGCCTTTGGCCATATCTCGCTTATGTATTTACGTTCAAAAAAGGTAATACCCCTGCCATAGAAACCGCCGTAGAGTGCGTTGATCAGTCTAGCAAATGTTACGATAGATACGGCAGTTATGACTATGCGGACCATCTATGGCAACTGGCAGCGGGCTATTGCTACGAAACTGGTGCCATTACCAAAAAGCCGGAGTTAGACCTAGCCGTTACCTTCTACGAGCATGCTCGTGAAAGCATCAACCGTCTCAACACAAGAACTGATAATTGTTTTGGTACTGGTGAACCGTTGGTAATTCCTGACGAAGCATCTGAACGATTAGAAGCCTTTGAACTCGTTAACGGACATTATCAGTACAAAGAAGGGATAACGCAATCTTCTACAACTTGTAATCCTATGCCACCTGCTTGGCCGCAAAACTCCGTTGACGTATTAGAAATCTTCGAGGAATCGACTACGGGTTGGCGCACTAATAAATATGACTGGGATTTTATTCAACACGAGTGGGATACACAAAAATATCTCAGCCTTATCATCTATGATAATCGCCAATCCATAGGAAACGTTATTCACGATGTGTACAGCATCGTTATGTTCCACAATGAAGATAAAAATGCTTGTACCATCTATCTATATGGCTATATTGACAATCCAACGGAACGCGATGAAACCTTGGAGCCTACGGTATACGAAATACGATACTTCAAGGAGATGTCCATTCCTGAAGGTCTCGCTTTAATTAAGGAATTCTATGATCATGCTACCTTGCCTGTTATTGATGAAAGTTGGGAGAAAGAGTACAAAAACACTACGCCTCCTCGGGAATACGTACTAACTTGCGACAACGATATTTTCTACCTCAATCAATATGAATTTTCAAATCAAATGATTAAGGATGCCTTAGAAGGCGTAGCGAATGGTAAGTATGATATGATTTCGGTTCGCCCTTCTAGCATTGATGATCAATGCATTAGCTATTACATCGAGCGCAAAAAAGGTAAGAACTTACGCATTCAACTCTATGCCACTGTAGACGAAGACAACGAATATGTCTTTGAACGAGAGTCTTGCAACTTAACATCCATTAACTACTGGATTCAAGAATCTATAACAAGCAATAAACTACCGGATTTAAGTGATTGGGATGAAATAAAACAGAAATAAGAGTATTATTTTATTAAGAACATACTACGACTAAGAAAGGAGGGATACGTTGAAAACGTGGAAACGAACGGTATACATCAGTCTAGTCTGTGTATTCTGTACAGCCTTTGGTGTAAGTCAGTTAGCTCCAATCCTGCCTTTATACTTTCATGATTTAGGCGTCCAAACACCAGAGGCAATGTCCTTATGGTCTGGTTTAGCAACCGGTGCAACCTACATAATCGTTTGCTTGGCTGCTCCATTTTGGGGGCGTGTTGCTGACAAAAAAGGTCGTAAAATTACATTAATACGATCTAGCTTTGGCATGGCCTTATGTAATGCTTTGATTGCCTTTCAAACAACCCCTGAGGGAGTCGTACTAATTCGTTTAATCCAAGGTCTTGTGAGTGGCTTTTACTCTGCATCAATCACCTTGATTGCGTCGGAAACTCCTATTGAACGAACAGGTTGGGCCTTAGGTTTATTAGCCTCTGCCAATCTTGCAGGTTCACTAATAGGGCCTTTATTGGGTGGATATATTGCAGATACAGTAGGCATTCGTAATGACTTCATCATCGTCGGTACGCTCATGGGTTTAGCTGGTGTGCTAGCTACTATATTCATCCATGAAAATTATGTACCAAAGCCTAATCCTGAAAAACTTTCCATCCGCAAGTTAAAAGAGCAAATACCAGAATTTAATAGCATTGTCGCATTATGTGTAGCCTCCTTTATCTACGCAATATGTATTATGTCCTTACAACCTGTTATCTCCGTATATATTAAAGGAATCGTTCCTAGCGACACAGAAAATCTCGCATTTATTGCAGGTGCCGTATTCTCCGCTATGGGTATTGCTCAACTTATGAGTAGCTCTCCACTAGGTAAATTAGTCGATAAAATTGGCCCCCGTAAAGTGTTAGTAGTCTCTCTTATCTATGTAGGGGTTTTAAATATCCCTCAAGCCTATGTTTCTGATGTATATCAACTTGCCATCATCAGATTCCTACAAGGTTTTGGTTTAGGTGGTATGCTTCCAGCTTTAAACACCTACCTATCTTCCAAAACACCTCGAGAATTTACAGGCCAAGTATTCTCCTATAATCAATCCTGTCTATTCTTTGGCTATTTCTTAGGATCTGTCGGCGGTGCTAGCCTTATGGCATGGCTAGGCTTTACTACACTATTCTGGGTTAGTGGTGGCTTATTTATTATTTCCGCTCTATGGATTGGTTTCAAACTAAAATAATAGAAATTTACAATATAAATAGAACCACATAACTCTACAATATAAAGAGAACCCCTTCATGATGTTAATCATAATGGGGTTCTTTTCTTATGCATTTTAAATTTAAAAGCTTTAAGCTGTTTAACTTTATATCATTATAGTTGCACAACTACATGTTATCTAATTATAGTAACAATAGCATAATAACTACTGTAGCAATAATACATGGTACAGCATTACGTTTTGCCATTTCCATAGGATTGATACCAGCAAGGCCGGCAATGATGATACCTGCACCTGCTACTGGACTCATACTACGACCGATACCAGCACCTAATTGGGCCATGGAGCCCAGTTGCATAATGCCATAGCCAAAGTCAGCTGCATGAGGTGTTACCGCACCGTTAAACGCAAGGGCTGCTGCATTACCAGAACCAGAAATAACAGCTAATAAGAATGGACCAAAGGCAGCACCGATTTGAGCAATTTGTTGAGAGTTCTTCATGCCATCAATGAGTGCACTTGTAAGGCCGATGTATTGCATACCTGCTGTAAAGCACGCTGCTGCAGCCATAAGACCAACTACATCGCACATGCCATCGCCAGTACCACGGAAGAATTTCTTAACTGCATCTGTTACATTAGGTCGTACTGCAATAATACCAATCGCCGTACCAATTAACATGGACACAGGAACGGAAATCTCTGGAATCACTGCTACTTGTTTACTACCAAGTACGAGTAATACAAGCGGAATGATTGGGATGATGGCATATAAGTAATTTACCTTGAATTCTTTGCCTTCTTCTTCGTTAGCCTCTTTCAATACATACCCTGTATGTTCCTTCTTAACGATAGCTACGATATTGAGCAAGATCGCCGCTACTACAATGCCGATTATAGCTTGCATAGAGAAGCTAGCAATAACGGTCATTACGTCTTCACCGGCTAGTTGTGCTACTTGTGGGTTAAACATAAGGCCTGGGCTCAATGCACTACCCCAAGTTCCTAAGAAAATAGCAGAGCCTGCCATGGCAGGATGCACACCAGAGCGAATCAATGCAGGAATTAGCAATGCGCCCACAGCAGCTGCACAGCCTGCTGCAGTAGGCAACGCAATGTTGATCAAGAACGTAATAATAACAGCACCAGGGATGATGATTTTAGTCATCTTTTTAAGGCCTGCAGAGATGAAATATACCATGTGCTCTGTACATTTTGTATATTCCATAACATAACTAAAACCAAGTACTGTACAAATGGTTGGTACAAGACCTGGATTTGTAAGTTCTTTTACAAAGGCTGTCGTACCAGCACCAAGTTGCCCACCAATAAAGCACATTAACAAGCCCGACAACAATAGAACGAGCCGTGTTTCAAACTGTTTAATAATGGCAATAAACGTCGCCACTACAATAACAATACCAGCAATAACCATAATCTCTCCAATCCGTGTACTTTCAACTTAAAACGACTAACAACACTCTATTACATCTTAAATTTGAAATACACTTTTACACAATCTGATATCAACGGATATCTCTACTTACATAAGTTTTGTAGTTTCTAAACTAAGTTTTCTAAGCACTGTATCCAATACCCTAGCGCCTGTAACGATGTCATCCATTTCCGCAAATTCAGCCGGATTATGGCTAATACCTTCGCGGCATGGGATAAAAATCATCCCTGTCGGAACATCATCAGCCCAATGCATGGCATCATGACCAGCACCACTTGGCATGGTCATATAGTCTATACCTACAGACTTAACAGCCTCTTCGATTTCTCGAATCATGGCCGGATGCATCGCTACAGGATGATCCTGTGCAATAGGCTCAATCGTATAGGATAAGCCTCTTTTCTCTGCAATAACATCAATAAATTCTTTAATGAGGGTAACTACAGAATCACGGGCTACCTTAGAAATACTGCGAATATCAACACCAAGTTTAACCGCCCCAGGGATAACGTTCATCGCGCCCGGTGTTACCTCAACAACACCAACTGTGCCCACCACTAGAGGCTCCTCTTGCATGGATGCAATCTCTTCAATGCCGAGGATGATTTTTGAAGCCCCACATAACGCATCATGACGCAAATTCATTGGGGTTGCACCACTATGATCCGCATTGCCACGAATGGTTACATAGAACCGCTCTGGTGCGGCAATACCAGTTACAACGCCGATAGGTTTCGCTTCGTGCTCTAACACCTTACCTTGTTCGATATGAATTTCTGTGAAAGACTTTACAGGTCTCTTATATTCCATATGCTCAATAGCATCTGGATTTAAATTACGCTCTTTCAATGCATCATACAAGGAAATGCCTTGTTTATCTACCAATCGGTGTAAGTCTTGTAAGCTTAATTCACAGCGCATAGCTTTACTTCCCAATGTGGCTGCTCCAAAGCGACTAGACTCTTCACACATAAAGTCTACTACTGCAATGGTATGGTCATGTTCAAAACCATCATCAATCATACTGCGAACCGCTTCGATGGCAGATAATACCCCCACAACACCATCATAATTGCCCCCATTAGGCACGCTGTCCGTATGAGAACCAACCATGACAACTGGTAAATCAGGATTCTTACCTACCTTATAGCCTAGCACATTTCCAAAATCGTCTATTTCTACGATTAGGCCCGCATCAGTCATACAATTAATAATATATTGGCGACCTTCCCAATCAGAATCGGTGAAAGCTAGACGATTAATGCCCTCACCAGGTGCAGTCAACTGTGCCATAGCCTCAAAGTCTTTAGCTAATCGATCTCGTTGAATCATATAACACCTCACAATCTAATACTCATATTCCATCTAATATATAGCACACTATACATATTTCGATGCATACATCTATATAGTTATGTACCTATAGTTTAGATGTATGCATCACAATATCTCAATCAATATATCCTATTTTAAATAGTGAGTAGCAATTGTACCTAACGCAACAATACCGTTTAACATGTCTTCTTCATCGATATCAAATAATGGATTATGATGAGGTGCTTTAATGGCAGAGCCTAATACCATATATGTTGCTCGTCCACCACGATCAATTACACGGTTCAAGAAGTACGCGCAGTCTTCACTACCACCGCCGCTATAATCGAACGGTACCTCTTTAAAGATACCTAATGGTTCAATGATTTCTTGTACTTCGCGAGCTAAGTCATCGCTGATACGACCCGCTGGTGTTTCGCCTTGTTTTGTAATTTCAAAGGTACAGTCATGCATTTCTGCAGCACCTTTAATAATAGTTTTAGTGCGTTCAATCATGTAGTCATTGATTTCGGTAGTAGCACCGCGCGTTTCTAATTTAAGAACCGCTACATCAGGTGTAACATTGCGACCTGTACCACTTTCAAAAACGCCTACATTCATACGAGAAGCGCCCCCACTATGGCGAGCGATAGCTTGTAAATTAAGGACTGCTGTACATCCTGCGAGCATAGCATTTTGTGCCTTTTCAGGAGACCCACCTGCATGAGCAGAATAACCATGGAATACAGCATCAAGTTTCGTAGTCGCCAAGAAGCCATGGTCACTACAAGCAAAGCAATTGGATAGCTTTTCATTAAAGCCAATGTGCATACCAAACATCAAGTCTACGTCATCAACTACGCCAGCCTCTACCATCGCTTTAGCACCACGTACGCCTTCCTCAGCAGGTTGGAAGATAAGTTTGATAGTACCTTTTAATCCATCCTTATGTGTGGCTATATATTCTGCAAGGCCAAGGCCCATTGTCATATGTGTATCATGACCACAAGCATGCATAGCCTTATCATGGCGAGAACGGAAACCAGTCTTAGCAGGAATATGGTTAGATGCTTTAGACTCGATAACATCATTAGAATCCATATCTGCACGGAATGCTACAACAGGGCCATCATCACTGAACTTCATAGTTGCTACGATGGCTGTTTTACCATAGCCCATTTTTTCTACTAGCTCAGGGTCAGCGCCTTCATCCATAGCGCGAGCCATAGCTGCTTTCATAACCTCTTCGCTAGGTAAACCCATACGAGAATCTAAATCGAGTACATCTGCACCAAGTGCTACATCATATCCTAAAGCAATTAACTTTTCAGCTACTTTAGAAGCAGAACGATATTCAAGCCAAGCTGGCTCTGGATACATATGAAAATCACGACGCATAGCGATAAAATCATCGCGGCGTTGTTGTACGAAATCTTTTACAGACATAGGAACCTCCTAAAAATTAATTAGTACTTACCTATTAACTATATGAATAGATAGGTAAATAGTCAACCAAATAGGTCATGTATACAAAATAAAGAGACGAACTATGCTATAATAATAGTAATAAAGGAGGTGCCTATGACATTAAATGTAAATAAAGAAAAACTCACCATTTTAGATGTACAATTTGAAAATTATGAGGACTTTGATGCAGTTTGGTATGCCGTAGGTTCATCTATGATTGAAGACTTTACTCCTACAACTGAATCAGTTCTAGAATTAAAAAATTATGTTACAAACAGAAGAAAGGAACTACAAATTGGCTAAAAACCAATACGAAGGTTACCAGTACATAGATTTAGATAATTTCTATACCTATGAAAATTCATTTGTATTAATAAATAAACAAAATATTCTAGATCCTAAGTTAGCAAAAAATAATGAGCATTTATATGTATCAAAACGGCTTGCAGATTTATATATGTTGCCAATTCCAGTATATTCTATGACTGATATACTAAAGATCCATAAGTATTTATTCCAAGATGTTTATTCTTGGGCCGGTCAATATAGAAAAGTTAATATTACAAAGAGTGGCAATCCTTTTATGTCGATACAATCATTTAGCTCTGCCGAGAACTTTATAAATGATTTGCTAAATACATATCATCAAAAAACCAATACAAAAGAAAGTATTATTAAGAACTTAGCTAAAATATTAGATTTCCTAAATTTCTTTCATCCATTTAGGGAAGGGAATGGCCGCACACAACGTGAAGTAATTCGAGTATTGGCCTTATCAAAGGGGTATAAAGCACAAATTCGTGTTTCTGAAGATGATACTGTATATAATACCTATATGGACGGAACCGTACATGGCGACTTACAGAAACTAGAACTATTATTTGAAAAAATATTAGAAAAAATATAATATTTGATTACAAAAAACACATATACCTCAAGGTATATGTGTTTTTCGTTTGTCTAATTAATTTCTATTTAATTAAGTTTCTTTAGTTTATCTCTACTTTGTTCAGTTTTTCTAGTACTTCTCGTTTGATTTGTCGTTGTCGATCCCAGGCGATAATGAATACGGTTGCAATGATGCAAATCATGCCAAAAATACCGACCAGCGTAAAACGATTCCCTAGCAATACCCATCCAAAGATTGCTGCTGAGATTGGTTCTAATGATGAAAGTATAGAGCCTTGTAAAGCACCAATGAGTGTAACCCCTTCCATATAAGCATTAAAGGATACGACCGTACCAAGTATGATGATAGCAAATAATCCTAACCAGGTCATGCCATCCCAGAGGGCTTCTGATTCTACTTGTTGAAACATGGCTAAGGATAAAATACCACAGATAAACATGGCAAAACCCACAATGGATGTGGTGCCATATTTCTTTAATAGCTCAATAGGTTGCAATGTATATACACAGATACTAGCTGCCGATACAAGCCCCCAGAATAAAGCAAGCACATTAAAGTTCGAAACATCTAGCCCTTCTTGCATAACGATACAGAGTGTTCCCACCAAGGCTAATACAATACAGAAAAACTCTGGTACAGATGGCTTTTTAAAGTATCTCAAAAACAAATAGATAATGATCAGCGTAGGCGCAACATTTTGAAGGACCGTAGCAATACCGACTCCTGAAATGGCAATGGACTTGAAGTATGAATACTGAGCTAAAGCAATACCTAAAATACCAAATACTAATAATTTCCCTATATCCTTAGGTTCTGTAAAGATAGAGAAAATACGCTTACCATCCCTTATATAGGCAAGTCCTATCGTCAATATACCTGCTATGAGCAAACGCGCTTCTAATAGCCACTCCACATTGATATGCTTTGCATTTTCAAGGAATTGTACAGATGTGCCTGAAAGCCCCCAAAGTAGGGTACCTAAAATGGCAAGGGCCATACCTTTCCATTGTTTTTCCTCCATATAACCTCCTATCACAACTACTTTCACATTATGTACAATCATAACAAAGAGGCCTCTAAACCGCAATATACAGCAAAGAGACCTCAATTATTAATTACGTTTTTCAAGAGCAATTATAATAACAGTAGCGATGATCATGGCCATGCCAATTATCCCTAATGCACTAAATTGATTGCCTAACAAAGCCCATCCAAAGAAAGCTGCCGAAATCGGTTCAATAGATGACAGGATGGATCCTGGCACTGCACCTATTCTCTTAACACCTTCTAAATAAGCATTAAAGGATACAATTGTCCCCAAAAAGACAACATTGAAACAGCCAATAATAGTCCATACATCCCACATAGCATACGAATTTGGCTGATGAAATAAAATAGCAGCAACAATACCACTGAGAAGCATACCGAATCCTACAATCGGCAAGGTTCCATATTTATATAGTAAATCTACAGGAGAAACACTATATACAGCGACGCCTACAGCAGATAAGAGGCCCCACACGAGCACTGCCAATGGGAATCGCTCCATAGAAAAGCCATCATTCCCCATCAAACAAATCGTACCTACCAAGGCCAGTATAACGGAAATAATTTCCCCTTTAGAGGGCCTTTTACCATAACGGGCTAGCATATAAATAATAATCATTGATGGCGCCAAGTATTGAAGCACCGTCGCAATACCGGCCCCTGCCAAAGCAATGGATTTAAAGTATGTATATTGGCATAAAGCCATGCCAAATACGCCAAAAACAATAAGGCCTGCTATATCTTTTAAACTACGAAAGACATGGAAGATAGAATTACCATATTTAAACCATGCATAGATAACAGTCAATAATCCCGCTGTAATTAATCGCATGGTGACTAGCCATTCTAAGTTCATATCCCTATAGTTGCTTAAGAACTGTACTGACGCACCTGATACGCCCCACAAAACAGCGCCTAATAGGGTTAGTAAGACACCTATAATTTCATATCGCTTCATAGGATTAGTCGCCTAAGAGATCTACATGTACTTTTACAACAACCTTGCGAATTTTAATAGGCTTATCATTAACAGCTAATAGTGGTCTATGGATATCAGATGGGAAGAATACTGTATAATACCCTTCTGGACAGTGGATGTGTCCTTCATCAACAGCTTCGTTTGGGTAGAAATAGCAATCACGGTCTGGATAAGACTCCACAGGCTTTACGAGACCTTTATCTACAAAAAAGCCCATATTTTCTTCCCCATCTACCATGAATTGAATATCTACATAGTTGCGATGAGACTCAGGTTTTGTAGTTTCAAACAGCTTGGTTTCTACATCGTCCACATTAGCATACATCATGTCACCTTCAATGGCATGACGGCCGCCTGGCAATGCTTTCAAATCTATATTTTTTAAGAAATCTAAAGCTCGTACGATGGCTTTAGGATAACCCATTTTTGTATAATCTACAGTAATACTAGAGAAAAACATATACGATCCTTTCCCGATATATGGAAATAACACCCGATACATAAGCAATTATATTATCTTAATGTTAGCACATATATACATAAAGGACTAGCAATTCTATGATTTCCACTGCATCTATACATACCAATGATTAGGTCCCTATATTCTCCGTTATCGATTAAGCCTATCCTAATCTATTTCATATATAGTAAAAGCCCTCCATACGCTACATATATGGAGGGCTCGTGTAAAATACTATTCAAATTTATGACTTACGTCAATTGTTATGCTATTAAGTTGTTACGATATGCAATTATCTATTCAATTGTAGTGATTCTAACTGTATTTGATACAGTACGTGGACATGTTCTTAACTTTATTCTTGAGTTTTATAAGCAGCGATAATTTCTTCCGCTTGCTTATGTGGAACCTCTTCATATGTATAGAACTGACGGTTAAATACGCCTTGTCCTTGAGTGATAGAGCGCAATGCTGTCACATAGTCGGCCATTTCAGCCAATGGTACTTGTGCTTTAACAACAGAAATACCTGTTCTTTCACTTTGTTCCATGCCTAATACACGACCTCGACGGCTATTTAAATCACCCATGATGTCGCCCATGAAAGCATCTGGTGCAAACACGTTAACTTCATAGATTGGTTCTAATAGGACTGGTTTCGCCTTAGGAATTACATCCTTGATAGCCTGTGACGTAGCTACTTTGAATGCTAACTCTGAGGAGTCTACGCTATGGTAAGATCCATCCAAGAGTGTCACTTGCACGCCAATCATAGGATATCCTGCAATTAAGCCTTTTTCTAGGGTTTCTTTGGCACCCTTTTCCACTGCTGGTATGTATTGTTTAGGTACAGCACCACCAAAGATTTTGTCTACGAACGCAAATTCGGTACCATCATATAATGGGTCCACTTGAATCTTAACGTGACCATATTGACCATGACCGCCACTTTGTTTCTTATATTTAGACTCGGTTTCAGCGGAGCCTTTAATGGTTTCGCGGTATGGAATGTATGGAGTCACAAGTTTAGCTTGTACGCCATATTTACGATCCATTTTGTTGAGGATATGCTCGAGATGAACCTCGCCCATACAATCGATTTGTAGTTGACGGGCCTCAGCATTTTTCACTACTACGCAAGTAGGATCTTCTTCTGCTACTTTTAGAACAGCACCAGCTAATTTTTCCTCCTCACCTTTTTTCACAGGTTCTAATGCCACTGTGTATAGAGGTTGAGGGAATCGGATAGCATCGTATGTTACTTTAAAGTCAGGAGCAGTTAATGTATCGCCAGTCTTAGCATTAGCCAATTTCGGTATCACTACGATATCGCCAGCTTTAGCAGAGGATACAGGGATTTGTTGCTTCCCAATAAGGGTAACCATCTTGCCCCATTTTTCTTCTACCCCTTGGTTTACATCATAAAGGCGATCGCCTTCTTTAAGTTCACCAGAGAAGATACGTACAAAGCTTTGTTTGCCTGCGAACGGGTCTAACAATGTTTTAAATACGAATGCAGTTAAAGGTTTATCTACATGTACTACACATTGTTCGCCGGTTTCCGCATCAGTTGCGGTCATCACTTTTTTAGTTGCATCCGGCATGTAACGGATCATACGATCCAATACTTGATCTAGGCCAATACGAGATGTGGCACTGCCACACATGATTGGGCACACACGGCCACTAATCATCCCTTCACGCAAGCCTTGGCGAATTTCCTCTAAGGATAATTCTTCGCCTTCTAAATATTTTTCCAACAATTCATCGCTACCTTCAGCCGCGGCTTCTACGGTCATTTCCCGAATTTCTTGAGCCTTTTCGATAAGGTGAGCTGGTACAGCAATCTCTGTTGGTTGGCCGTCCTTGTAAGTAAACGCAGTCATTTTTGCTACGTCTACGACGCCTTCAAAGTTGGCGCCTTCACCGATAGGAATCTGCAATGGCATAATGCCTTTGCCAAATAATTCCCGCATTCTTTCAATAGTACCGAAGAAATCGGCACCATCAACATCCATTTTATTGATAAATGCCATACGTGGCATTTGTAATTCCACTGCATAATCCCATGCGCGAACTGTGTCAGTTTCTACACCAGATGTGGCGGATAGTACCATCAACATACCATCGCACGCACGCAAAGCGGCACGAACTTCGCCATGGAATTCGTTATAGCCTGGAGTGTCTATGAAGTTAACCTTATGGTCATGCCACTCACATGGCGCCATGCCCAATTGAATAGTTACATTACGTTTAATTTCTTCCGGTTCAAAGTCCATAATATGTTTATT